>CAIXFP010000399.1 GCA_903918705.1 uncultured Pseudomonadota bacterium | reverse complement strand
CTGACCGACATCGCCCTCTCCGAGACAGCGGTGCGGGCTGCCATCAAGTCGCTGGCCGCGTCCTGCCATAAAGACGAGGCGCTGACCATCGACCTGCGGATGCCGGGGTTGCGCATCGCGGCGGCGTTGCCGCCGGTGGCGGTGAACGGGGCTTGCCTCTCGATCCGGAAACACGCACGGCGCCAGCTTGCCCTGTCGGACTACCTGGCTCAAGGCGCTTTCTCACCTGCCTGGCCGGCGACCGGATATACGCCTGCGGTTCGTCCGGATGATGCTGTCACAGCCCAGGGCGGTGAAGGCCTGATGCAGTTCTTTCAATGGGCGGTGGAATCCCGGCAGAACCTGTTGATCGCGGGTGGCACGTCGAGCGGCAAGACCATGTTCATGAATACGCTGGTGGCGGCCATGCCGCCGGGCGACCGGATCATCACCATCGAGGATACCGCCGAGTTGATGGTGCACTCGCCCAACACCGTGTCCTTCGAGTCGAACCTGGACAAGGGGGTATCCACACGCGAGCTGATCCGCCTGGCCTTGCGCTTCCGCCCTGACCGCATTCTGGTGGGCGAGGTGCGTGGCTACGAAGCCTTCGACCTGGTGGATGCCCTCAACACCGGCCATTCCGGCGGGGCGTGCTCACTGCATGCCAACAGCGCGCTCATGGCCCTGGCCCGCCTGGAGAACATGGTGCGCATGGCGCCGGAGGCGGCCGGGTGGCCGCTCGCGGCCTTGCGTGCCCAGATTGCCGCCGTCTTCCGCTTCGTCGTTCAGGCCGCCCGCGTGGGTGGCATGCGTGGCCCGGACGAAATCATCGAGGTGCTGGGTGTGGAAGACGGCCTCTATGTCACCCGTCCCCTCTTCAAAAAAAGAGTTCTCGCATGAAATCTCGCTGGTTCCCTCGCGCGCTCCTCCATGTGTTGTTCCCGGTCGGCGTGTCTGTGCTGGCAATCGCACTGGCCACCGAGCCAGCCCAGGCCGGCCCGATCAAGGATGGCATCTGCGCGGCCGTGACCATCACCTCAAGCATTCTCCCGGCGATCATCTCGCTGGCGGCCGTGGCGGGTGCTGCCGTGGCGATGTACTTCAAGGTCGGCGGCGAGTGGATTCAAGGCGCCCTGAAGGGCGTCCTGGCCGCGGGGCTGCTGGCTAGCGTGGCGGCCATCGGTGGCTATATGGCTGGCGCCAATGCGGCGCAATTCTTCAACTGTGCCGGAGGCGCCGGGGCCATGCAACAGATCATCCAGAACCTCTGATGCGCGCCGATCTGGACAAAGAGCCCGTCTATCCCTGCCTGTCTGCACCCATGGTGGTGTTCGGCGTGGAGTGGAAGCTGTTCGCCGCCAACGGATTGGCGCTGATTCTCATGGCAGGGACGTTCAAGCTGTTCTGGTGGGTCGTGCCCACGGTGTGCGCGCATCTGGCGCTCTGGGTTGCCACGAAGCACGACCCGGACATGCTCGGCATCTATCTCGGCTATGCCGGGCAGGCTGCCCGCTATGAGCCGCAGGCTGTGGTGGAGTTGCACCAGGGCAAGCGGCCGGTAGGGCTGGGCAGGGGCACGCTCGCATGAGTCGTGAGTCCAGTCTTGTGCCCCCTTCCACGATCCGCGCCCTGGCCGAGTTGGTGCCCTGGTTGTTCATGGCGGGCGACGGCGTGGTGGTGAACAAGGATTCCACCCTGCTGGCCTGCTACGCCTTCTCGGGCATGGACGAGGAAGGCATGGCCTCCACGGCGCTCAATGATCTGGTGCGCCGCGTCGGCTCGGCCTTGCGCGGCTGGGATGATCGCCCGGTGCATCTGTGGTGACGCTGCGCCGCCGCCGCATCCTGGACTACCCGGAGGCGGATTTCCCTGACCCGGTATCCGCGCGCATTGACACCAACCGCCGCCGCGCTTTCG
>CAIXFP010000398.1 GCA_903918705.1 uncultured Pseudomonadota bacterium | reverse complement strand
CCAGCTTGATCGCGAAGACCAACCACGGCAGAGGGAAACCCCGCAACCGCGTTCACCGGCTTTTCCACATGCAGATGGAACACGGGCACCGAGTTGACGTACAGGACGAAGTGATTGACATACCCATCCGAAGACTTCCAAGTATGGTACTTGCCCGAGAACATGACTGCATTGAACCACACGGTGGCACCCGCACCGGATGCCTTGCAGTTGAAAGAATCGGTAGCGGTAGGCGCGACCGTGGCACTGACGGAACCACCTCCTCCAGTGAATCCAAGATACGAGGCAAGGCAAGAGAACTGAGATGTAGACCCCTCCTGGATCAAAAGTTCAATTCCCATCGTGGAGTTGACGAGACGTATCCATGCGCTGCCGCCAAAACTAGCTATCGCCACCCACAGTGATGTGCCGGGGGTGCCGTGTGCTCCGTAGGCGTATGTGCCGCCTGTGGTCCCTGTGCCCGAGCCCCCACACGTCCAACCATTCGCCAGTAACCAATTCACGAAGACGATCATGAAATTGAGATTGTCGTTCGAGATCGATACCCCGCCCGATGTAAAAGCATTGTTGGGGGAGATGGTCCATGTCTTGATGAAGCCTGGGATCACACTTGGCATCATTGCACCGTCAGTTCTATGCAGCCCACGAAGACCGCGTCGTTTATGGCAGGGATTCCGGTGAAGCTGCATCGAGCTTCATACAGTTTCCCTCCCACATTGTTCTTGAGATTGGTGGGAGCAGCTCCCACTGTGAATATCTGGGTATATTTGGTTGGGCTGGTCGAATTGGGGACGATCTGAGTGTAAGCAGTCCCCACTACCTCGCCGTCGGTCAAGTTGTATAAATATACGAGGCCCATTGTGGCGGCATTGGCCATGTAGGCCGTCACCACTAACGTCCAGGTGGTGCCCGTGTAATTGTTCACGTCGACATTCTGGCTCTGCAGGGCCAGGGACGTGGATGAAGGATTGGCAGCTGGCCCACCGAAAGACAAGGTGACGAGTCCTCCTCCGCCTGCTGGTCCCGTGGCTCCTGTGGCCCCAGGGGTGCCAGCTCCTGTGGCTCCCGCGGGGCCTGTCGCTCCAGTTATCCCAGCACCTGCCGGCCCAGTGGCGCCAGTGGTGCCCGCTCCGGTCGCGCCCGCCGGCCCGGTCGCTCCTGTGGTGCCCGCTCCAGTGGCACCAGGACTCCCCGCCGGCCCGGTAGCGCCGGTCGCGCCTGGAGGTCCCATCTGGACGGTAGAGACCGATGCCGCCCGCGAACTGGACAGAGCACCGACGAATGCCAGTGCGGTGTCGGCCGTTCCCCCGGAACCATGATGGGCAAAGAAGACGAGCTGCGCGACCGGGACGAATTCGACAAATGGGACAGTGCCGAGTTGTAGGTTTGCGAAAGATTCTGCCTGGGCCGCCGCAAGCGATCCATATTGTGTCTGGCCAGGAATGATGATGAACTGATGCTCGGGTGACAATGCCGGCATCGCCAGGACGTATGCCGTCCCGTATCCGCCGCCTCCCGCTCCATTGATGTCCGTCATTGACCACGCACCGCCCGAAACAGTATTGATCTGGGCATACCCGGCAGCCCGGATGAATGGCAGGGCCAATCCGGCGGACCATTGCCAGAATCCCGGATTGCCTGAACGGTTCCAGACGGTGTAATTGCCGGCTATCAGTGCTCCAAGCACGCTTTGCAGGTCTTCATCGTTGATGGTTGCCGAGCTGATCGCAAATTGCAGGGCTGCGTCGCTTGCGGTATTGAGCGCATAACCGCTCAGCGTGCCACCCGTCTGGAGCGCGGTCCCAACCGCATAGTGGATGTCTCGATGAAGGCCAGGATCGGAATTCCATTCATGAAGCTCCGTGAATCCCACGCCAGAGCCAAGGAGGCTCGACCAATAGACAAAGCTCGTGGGCGCGACCGTGTAGAGATCCCACGCGGTCTGCGACCATGTGAAGTTGCCGCCATCCCAATAGAGATACCAGGTTCCCTCGGTCGCTGCGTGTGCAGTCGTCACGAATGGGGATGACTGGGTAGTCTTTGCGCCTCGGCACCAGACATCGAAGGTGCCCCCGCTGAGGGAGGTGATGGTGATTTTCCTGGTGAGTGGATCATAGGAAAGCGTCACCAGACGAGTGCCCGTGCTATCGAGAGGCCAGCCGTGGGGATCTATGTAGGAATCCTGCTTGGTCTTGTCGGCGGCAGATTGCAGCCCATTCGTGGTATCGGTTGCCAGGGCAGTCGATCCTGATGCCCCGGTCGCTCCAGGATTTCCCTGTGGCCCGGTAGCGCCTGTCGTGCCTGCTCCACCTGGATTACCTTGCGGGCCGGTCGCGCCGGTATTGCCTGCTCCACCTGGAGCCCCAGCAGGCCCTGTCGCGCCGGTCGTGCCTGCGCCGGTGGCACCTGGATCGCCCTGCGGGCCGGTCGCGCCGGTATTGCCTGCGCCGCCTGGAGCCCCAGCAGGCCCTGTCGCGCCGGTCGTGCCTGCGCCGGTGGCGCCTGGATCGCCCTGCGGGCCGGTCGCGCCGGTATTGCCTGCGCCGCCTGGAGCCCCAGCAGGCCCGGTTGCGCCGGTCGTGCCTGCGCCGGTGGCACCTGGATCGCCCTGCGGGCCAGTTGCGCCGGTATTGCCTGAGCTGCCTGGAGCCCCAGCAGGCCCGGTCGCGCCGGTCGTGCCTGCGCCGGTGGCACCTGGATCGCCCTGCGGGCCGGTCGCGCCGGTATTGCCTGCTCCGCCTGGAGTCCCTGCTGGCCCGGTTGCGCCGGTCGTGCCTGCGCCGGTGGCACCTGGATCGCCCTGCGGGCCAGTTGCGCCGGTATTGCCTGAGCTGCCTGGAGCCCCAGCAGGCCCGGTCGCGCCGGTCGTCCCGGTACCGGCCGGGCCTGTCGCGCCGGTCGCGCCGTCGGTGCCTGGATCGCCCTGCGGGCCTGTGGCTCCGGTAGCGCCTCCTCCGCCGAGCTGGGCATCTGCCTGGCGCATGAACTTCGTCAGTGCCGGCTGCCATCCTTGTTGGTTGCCGCCCTGGTTCCATTCGAGTTGTTCATGGAAGGCGGGGATGCGAGCCTGGGTCTTGGGGAGCACGACTCCCACGATCAGCTCTGACTGATAGCTAGTTCCCTCGATGGAGACCACACCCCTCACCCAGTAAGAGCCGGTTTGATCCGGAATGAAATGCGGAGTGGCACTGCCAGGATTGGTCAGGAGGGCCGTCGAACCGATGGGAACGCTCTTCCATGACCAGGAATAGACCCCGCCCACGTTCGCTAGATCTGTGTCTGAAAAAGTGACTGTCTCGCCGAGGACAAGATTGTCACGCGAGATGCCTGGGATCCCAGGTCCCGAGATGCTGCCGACCGACTGTATTATGGGAGTACCCATGTATGGACTACTTCGGATTCTTGCGGTTTCTCCACTCCCACCCAATCCACAGCCCGTACCCTACACCCAACGAGAACCAGGCAACAGGGTGAACCTTGGTCCGAATGGTCTCATTGTCGAACATGAATAGCTGTCGTTCGTCGAACGTCACAAGACGAAAGTTCAAGTCAATGCCAAGCCTGGCCAGTGACAGCCGAAAGTTAGCCTTGGTGGGAACCAGCCGCAGCATGGTCCCTCCCTGCATGGCCTTCTCTTCGTCCTTGGCGAAGATGTTGAGTTTCATCTTCAGCAGGAAGGCGTCCGACTGATCAAGCACCAGCTTGCGCTTCTCGGCTTCCTTCAAGAAGACGAGGACCCTGTGCCGGGAGTCAGGGGGAATGTCTGAGGCAAAATTGTAGACGATCGGCCGGACTCGCTCGGTGACCCGTTCGGCGTCGATGACGTGAGGCTTCCACTTGCCTGGCCCGGCGATGTCGTCGGGCACCAAGATCAGGGGGCTCGGTTGCTCTAGCTTGGATTCAGGTTCGTCATAGTAAAAGTCACCCCCGGCATCCCGGCCTCCCCCTCCTCCTTTGAGAAAAACGTCCAGCGTGGGCCGGGTCGGGATGACGATCTCGACGTCGAGCTGTCCCCAGGTGCCTCGGCCCCAAGGGCCGGCTCCCCAACCGAATTCATGAGCGGGCATGTCTCGTCACCCTATCATCCGGGAAAAAGAAGTTGAATTTTCTCGGCTTGGTTCCCTTGACTCCATGAAGACAAATGCCTGATACTCCGGATTGACATACCTTCCAAAGGAGATTTCCATGAAAAAACTGCTGAGCTTCCTTCCCATCCTCGCCCTGGCTTCATTCATCCTGGCTCCCACCCTCATCAGCTGCGGGGGCCACTCCCCCACCCCTGCCCAGGTGGCCAACGCCATCATTACTTGCACCGAGACCGTCTGCACGACCGCCCCATCCAATGCCGCTTGCACCCAGCTTGAAGGAGCCGTCATGGGCTGCCTGACCAGCGGAGGGAACGTCGCGATATGTCTGGCTGGCATTCCCGCGCTCGTGAGCGTCGGATATGCAGACGTCGCGTGCATCGTGGCAGATCTGGCGACCCCCGCGGCAGGCAGCAAGTACGCGTCCCTCGCGACCTCCGATGTCCAGCAAAAGGCAGCCGACTGGCTGAAATCCCAACGCATCGTCGTGAATCAGCGGTAGTCCTGGCGCTCTGGTTGGCGGCGTCCTGGATCTACGGATGCCGTCAGCCAGGCCCCGTCTCCCATCCAGAGACAACCTGGTCCGAGGGACAGCCGGCCGCAAGCCAGGCTGATTTTGCCAAGACGAGGCGGCTCTACACGAGGAAATAAACGATGTTGCCCTGAGAGAAAAAAATCTTCGCCTCCACGCTGGTGGCCGAGGCAAATAAGTTCGGAGGACGGACGATGGAGATGTGCGTGCATGAGGCATGTGAGATGGTGCTCCGGCTCCGACTGATAAGACGCTCGAAGCTTCTCCAAGAAGAAGTTCGCCGCATGCTCGATGAATTCCTGGGAAAGGAACCAACATGATTCGATATCTCGCCCTTGTCGTCTTTCTCCTGTGCCCTGGCTGCCCCCAGCCAACCCCCACGCCGGTGCCAGGACCATCGCCCACTCCGGACATCTTCTACGGCCAGATCTTGGATTGTCATGCCGATGTGGTGGCAGCACAGAGGACAAGCACCGCACCCCTCGTGACAGCGTGCCTGACATCGGCCACGCCAACCTCCTGCCTCATCAGTTTGGTAGGGAATCCCTACGACATCGCCACGGTGGCCTGCGGGGTCCGCGATCTGGACCAGTCCAGCACGGCGGCCGTGAACAACCACACGGCGACTGCCGAGCAGGCCACCATCAAGGCCAATGCTGATGCCTTCATCACCACCGAAGCGCTAGGGTTCAAATGACCAACGGACGCGCGGCAGTTTTCGCCAACGAGTTCAACCGATACCGGGCCATGCCGGGAAAACCTGCGGCCGTCGAGTGCGTGCGTGCCGGCTGCGCGGCCGTGCGCGATCTGATTCTGTTCGAGGAGGACGAGTCAAAACTGTCCGAGGCAGACCAGGACATCTACACCGAGATCGTCGGAGAACACTGAGCCCCCCATGCCCTTGCCCGTGCTCACGCGCCGCTGCTACGTAGCCCAGTGGACCCCCGCTGAGAGGGCCATCAAGGAGGCCATTAAAATCGTCGAGGCAGCCGGAAGTGATGCATCTCTCACGGACGCCGTGATGTTCCTCGACAAGGCATTCGGCCGGGTAGCGGACTTCGTCGACGGAGCCTTGACCAAGGAATACCAGGCGCCTCCCCCTTACCATGAGGAGGAACGGGCACCGGGATTCAGGTCGGAATGGCTCAGTACCTTCTGCTCTGTCTGTGATTGTCGCCAGTTCACTGCCCCCGGTGGAGCCACATG
>CAIXFP010000397.1 GCA_903918705.1 uncultured Pseudomonadota bacterium | reverse complement strand
TCCACACTCTTTGTCCGCGCGCTTGCCGCGCGGGCCGTCCCATTTCCTTCCACCTCAGAGGCTTAGAACCATGTCGGTTTCCGAACAACAAGTGCAGGCCGCGCTTCATGCGCTGATTGATCCCAACACCCAGAAAGATTTCCTCTCCAGCAAGTCCGCCCGCAACATCAAGGTGGAAGGCGGCAATGTCAGCCTGGACGTGGTCCTGCCCTATCCCGCCAAGATGGTCATGAGCACCATCAAGAGCATGGTGGAAGACGCCGTCATGGCCGCCGGCGCCGAGAGCGTGGCCGCCAACGTCACCTGGAAGATCGTCGCCCACAGCGTGCAGAAGGGCGTCAAGCTGATCCCCGGCGTCAAAAACATCATCGCCGTCGCCTCCGGCAAGGGCGGCGTGGGCAAATCCACCACCGCCGTCAACCTGGCCCTGGGGCTGGCCGCCGAGGGAGCCAGCGTGGGCATGCTGGACGCCGACATCTACGGCCCTTCCCAGCCCACCATGCTGGGCATCACCGGCCGCCCCGAATCCCCTGATGGCCAGAACCTGGAACCCATGCTGGGCCACGGTCTCCAGGCCATGTCCATCGGCTTCCTGATCGACGTGGAAACCCCCATGGTCTGGCGCGGCCCCATGGTCACCCAGGCCCTGGAGCAACTGCTCAACCAGACCAAGTGGCGTGACCTGGACTACCTGGTCATCGACCTGCCTCCCGGCACCGGCGACATCCAGTTGACCCTGGCCCAGCGCGTGCCGGTCACCGGCGCGGTGATTGTCACCACCCCCCAGGACATCGCCCTGATCGATGCACGGAAAGGCTTGAAGATGTTCGAGAAAGTGGGCGTGCCCATCCTCGGCGTGGTGGAGAACATGAGCCTGCACATCTGTTCCAACTGCGGCCATGAAGAGCGCATCTTCGGCGAGGGCGGCGGCGAGCGCATGTGCAAGGATTACGGCACCGAGTTCCTTGGCGCCCTGCCCCTGGACATCCGCATCCGCGAGGAAACCGACTCCGGCCGCCCCACCGTGGTGGCGGAACCGGAATCCCGCATCGCCGAGATCTACCGCGCCATCGCTCGCCGCGTCGCGGTGAAGGTGGGCGACCTGCAGGTGGACCATTCCTCCAAGTTTCCCAGCATCGTGATTCAGAACACCTGATCGCCTCGCCGCAATGAACACAAGGCGCCGCACGGCGCCTTGTTCGCTTCAGGCCATGGCGGTACGCCGGCAACGTCGCCAAAACGTTCCGGACGGGCGCATCTCGGTCCGCAACTCATCGTTGGCCAATCCGGCGAGGAAATTCCACAGCCCCTACCTCTCCCACGGGAGGGCTGGCGCTCACCTGCCACACTCCCACTCCACCCTATCCCCTACCCTTCCGGCAAAGCGCCCGGCTCCGATTTCGAGGATGTAGGCAACCGGCTCCGGCGCGTAGCGGATGGGGCAAGGTTGCGTGCGGCAGAGCGGCAACCTTTCCGCTCCCACCACCTGCTGTTCCGGGCTCACCCAGACCAGATCGATGGGGAATTTCATACCTTGCATCCAGAAACCGGGCATGCCGACTTCCGGCATCACAAACCACATGCCGTCACGGCGCGGCAGCGGCCGGTGCCCGGACAGGCCGCGTTCCCGGGCTTCCGGCGTGGCGGCCACTTCCACCCGAAAGAGCTGGGCGCCGATCTGGACTTCCCGCGCCCGTTCCGCCGGACAGGGCGATTGGGCCTGGGCGGTGGCGCTGGCCACAAGCAGTAAACTGGCGCACTTTTTCCAACCTCGCATCCGCAAACCTCCATGCAATTCCAGGTAACTCACAAGAGCGGCCACGCCCGGCGCGGCGTGCTGGAAACCGCCCACGGCGTGATCCAGACTCCAGTGTTCATGCCGGTAGGCACCGTCGGCACGGTCAAGGGGATCACTCCCCACGAACTCATCGATCTGGGTGCCCAGATCGTCCTCGGCAACACGTTTCACCTCTGGCTGCGCCCCGGCCTGGACGTCATTGCCGCCCACGGCGGCCTGCACGGTTTCATGGCCTGGAACGGGCCGATTCTCACCGACTCCGGCGGCTTCCAGGTATGGAGCCTCACCCACCTGCGCAAGATCACCGAGCAGGGCGTCAAGTTCGCCTCCCCCATCGACGGCCAGCGCCTGATGCTCTCGCCGGAGAAAAGCATGGAAATCCAGAAGGTGCTGGATTCCGACATCGTCATGATCTTCGACGAATGCACACCCTACCCGGCGGACCACGATACCGCCCGGGTGTCCATGGAGTTGTCGCTGCGCTGGGCGGAACGCTCGAAAAACGCCCATGAAGGCAATCCGAACGCTTTATTCGCCATCGTCCAGGGCGGCATGTACGAGGATCTGCGGGAACGCTCCCTGGAGCGCCTGGTCGAGATCGGTTTCCACGGCTATGCCCTGGGCGGGCTATCGGTGGGCGAGCCGAAGGAGGACATGGAGCGCATCCTCGGCCACATGGGGAGGCGCCTGCCGGAGGACAAGCCGCGCTACCTGATGGGGGTGGGCACGCCGGAGGACATCGTGTTCGCGGTGGAGCGGGGCATCGACATGTTCGATTGCGTCATGCCCACCCGCAACGCCCGCCACGGCCTGCTGTTCACCTGGAGCGGCGATCTGCGTATCCGCAACGCCCGCTACAAGGCCGACACTGGTCCCATCGATCCGGAATGCGGCTGCTACACCTGCCGCCATTACAGCCGCGCCTACCTGCATCATCTCCACCGTGCCGGGGAAATGCTGGGCGCGCGGCTCAACTCCATCCATAACCTGCACTTCTACCAGGACTTTACCGCGAGGTTGCGCGAGGCCCTGGAACAGGGGCGGTTCGAGGCGTGGACGGCAGAATTCAGGGCCGGGCGGAATAAGGGCTGATTCCGCCCAGCGGCGGCCCGGACTCTACAGCAAGACCCGCTCGATGCCACCGGCGTTGGCCTTGTCCACGAATTCCTTCATCCAGTTTTCGCCCAGCTTCAACTTCGCCAGTTCCACCACAATGTAGTCGGCTTCGATCTTGCTGTCCTCGGCGTAGCGGTTGAGGCCCTGCAGGCAGGACGGGCAGGAGGTCAGCACTTTCACTTGTTCCGCCCCGGCTTCGCGCAGGCCGCCCGCGACCCGGTCGATCTCCTCCGCCTTGCGGAAGCGCACCTGGGTGGCGATGTCCGGACGGCTGGCGGCGAAGGTGCCGGCCTCGCCGCAGCAGCGCTCCGACAGCTTCACGTCCGAACCCATCAGCGCCTTCACCGTGCCCAGCGGGTTGTGCTGCTTGATGGGGGTGTGGCAGGGGTCGTGGTACATGTACTTCACGCCGCCCACGCCCGTCAGTGCGACACCCTTCTCCATCATGTACTCGTGGATGTCCAGGATGCGGCAGCCGGGGAAAATCTTCTCGAACTGGTATTCCAGGAGCTGGTCCAGGCAGGTGCCGCAGGACACCAGCACGGTCTTGATGTCCAGGTAGTTGAGGGTGTTGGCGATGCGGTGGAAGAGCACCCGGTTGGACATGGTGATGGCCTCACCTTTGGGGCGGTCACCGGTGGCGGTCTGGGGATAGCCGCAGCACAGATAGGTGGGCGGCAGCACGGTTTGCGCCCCGAGTTCGTAGAGCCAGGCCAACGTCGCCAGGCCCACCTGGGAGAACAATCGCTCCGAGCCGCAGCCGGGAAAATAGAACACGGCATCCGACTCTTCTGTCACCTTGGCGGCATCGCGCAGCACCGGCACCACCTTGGGGTCGTCCAGGTTGAGCAACGATCGCGCCGTCTTGCTGGGCAGGCCACTGGGCAGGGCGCGATTGAAGAAGTGAATGATCTGGGTCTTGGCATCCGGCTTGCCCACGGTGGCGGGGGGCAGCTTCATGGCGGCTCGCGTCGCCGGCAATTGGCGCATGATCGCCGCCCCCAGGCGCTGGCCGATGTAGCCGTACTCGATGGCGCCCTTACGCATGAACTTGATAGCGTCGGCGTCGGTGCTGTTGAGGAAGGCCATGGCCAG
>CAIXFP010000396.1 GCA_903918705.1 uncultured Pseudomonadota bacterium | reverse complement strand
TCGGCGGTCTTGCCCGGCTTGCGGCCTTCTCCGGTCAGGACGAAGAAGACTCGCGGTTCCGGGGTAAAGATGACATAACCGGTGGGATGCTGGCCCATGGGCGGGAATTTCTCCCCGGTCGCCTGGACCTCGACGTTGTAGGAAACCAGTTTCCAGGTACCCAGTATCTGGCTGTTATCGGCGGCAAAGCCCGATTGCAGCGCGGCGAAGAACAGAACGAACGCAAAGAGACACTTAGTGAGCGACATGTTGCCTTCCTTAGTTGATTGAAATGCCTCCAACAAGCCTTCACCACGACGGGGCGGAAAATTCACCGCGCGGTGGCCTGCAAACGCGGCGGCAGCGTAACTTAATCGGCGAAAACGGTCCAACCGCGCGGCGCAACAGGTCGCCTGCCCGCTAGGGGCGAGACGCAGGCCGGGTCACTTGCCGATCTCGAAGACCCCGTTCGCGGCCTCGCCGTACAACTCCGGCGCGTACATGGCCTCCACCCGGGTCGGCGGCAGCTTCCAGGCGCCTTCGCCGTTGAGGCGCAGGGTGTATTCCAGCGAGTGGCGGCCCCGCGGCAGCCACTCGTAATAGGCGCGGTAGGCGTCGAACAGGCGCTCCTGCCAGGCCGGCCAGTCCCCCTCCGCCTCGTGCCTGGCGAGCACGGCGGATCCACGCGGGCCTGACGCGGACAAAATGCTGGCGCCGGCGGGTATGGGGTCATCCACCACCACCCAGCCCATATCGTCGCGGGCATCGAAGGTCAGGCGCACCCGCGCCACGTCGCCGCGACTCCATGTGCCGGGGGTCTTCTGGTCGATGGGCACCACTACCCGGCTGATGCCGTAGCCATGTTGCACCGGGACGCCGATGGGCACGGCGGCGCGGGTGGTGACGCTGACATAAGGCTCGCCCCGCCCCTCGTGCTTCACGTGCAGGGTGGCCGGGTCCGAACCCAGCGGCAGGAAGGCGGTGGCGCCGCGCGGGAAAACGTCCCAGTCCACCAGTCGGCCTTCCTGGCCCAGCACCACGTAACTCCTGCCGGCCGGCCGCACCGCCTCGAAGCGCTGCTGATAGCGTTCCAGAGCCAGACTGCCCCAGGCGTTGGCGGTGGTGGTATTCCAGTGCCCGTCCCGCTGCCGCGCCAGGGCGCCGGCAACGAGCTTGGGAATACGATCCTTCCAGTCCGGATCGTCCATCACGGCCAGCAGCGCGCGCACCGCATTGCTGTCGGCGGAAGCCAGCATCCACCAGAGGCCGTCGCGGTCCTCGCTGCTGAAGTCGAGGCGGCGGCCGCTGTAGGTGAAGCGGCTGTCCAGGGCGGCCAGGGCGTCCTTCAGCAACTCGTCGCGCAGCGCCAGGCCGGGCGTGCGCTTGAGCACGCCGATCCAGTCGATCAGCGCGGAACTGGCCCAGAGCCGGGGTTCCGGCTTGACGGTGGAAATCAGCGCCGGGGTGGCGCGGCCGTAGCGGGACAAGGCTTCCAGGGCGGCCAGGCGCTGCACCGGCCCCACGGCGGAAGACTCCCAAGCGCCGCGGCGCCGTTCCAGCCTGCCGGCGACGTCATTCGCCAGGGCGTCGAGCATGCGCGACTTGGCGTCCGCCGGCAGGCTCCAGCCCGCCTCGTCGGCCATGGACAGAAGGTAGGCGGTCAGGGCCACGTTGCCTTCGCCACTTCCGGGAAAGAAGTTGAGCAGGCCGACTTGCGCCTGGTAGGTGGGCAGATCGGACATGAGCGCCCGCCAGGCGCCGGCGTCGCGGGTGGCGATGGCCTTCGAGGCCTTCTGTTCCAGGCAGGTGTAGGGGTAGCGGCGCATGGTGTCGCGCAACGGAGACTGGCCGTCGAGCAGGCTGGCGGCCAGCGTGGCGCGCAGTTCGCCGCTGCCGGGCAGGGCGCCGCCAGGCAGCGCCACCGGCACCTCCAGCTTGTCGGCCACCCGGTACAGGGCGGAAGACTGCACCCGCGCCGGCACGGCGTCGCGCACCGCCTCCTTCGCCTTCAAGGCATCGCGAGCCTTGCCGCCCACCTCACGGGCGGTGAAGGTCCATTCCAGGCCGGCGACGTGTTGCGGCACCAGCACCGGCCAGGCCAGTTCCCGGCTCTCGCCCGCGCCCAGGCGCACGGTCTGCGCCGCCAGGGCGGGCAAGCCCGCGGCGGCGCCCCCCACCTCCACCTGCAACCAGCGCTCGCCGCCGTTGCGCGCCGTCACGTGGGCCTGGAACTGGTCGCCGTCCCGCAGCACTGGCGGCAATCCGGCGATGAGTTGCAGATCCTGGGTCGTACGCAGGCTGGTCTGGCCGGTGCCGAAACGGGCCTCCGCCGCCGCGACGGCGACGATGCGGAAAGCGGTGAGGCTGTCGTTCAGAGGCACCTCGACGCTGGCTTCGCCGTTGCCATCCAGGGCCACGCCGCCCTGCCAGAACAACAGGCTGTCGAGCAGTTCCCGGGTCGGCAGCCGGCCGCCGCCACCCCCGGCCGGCAAAGCCTTCTTGCCGAAGTGGCGGCGGCCG
>CAIXFP010000395.1 GCA_903918705.1 uncultured Pseudomonadota bacterium | reverse complement strand
GGTTGCGGGCGCGGAACAACACCACCTGGGAGGTGCGGCCGGTGATGATGGCGGGTTCCACGCCGCTGGCGCGCAGCATCTTGATGCCGTGGCCGTCGCGGGAGTTGAACGCCTTGTATTCCTGGCCGTCGTCGCCGTAGAACAGGCTGCCGTCGGTGAGCACGCCGTCCACGTCAAAAACGATCATGCGTACCGCCCGGGCTCGCTGGTCGATGTCCCGCGGGTTCATACCACCCCCGCGCGAAGTAGGTCGTGCATGTTGAGCGCTCCGGTAAGTTGGCCCGCGGCATTGAGTACCAGCAGACCGTTGACCTTGAACTGTTCCATGATCTGTACCGCTTCCACCGCCAGGGCATCTTCGGTGATGGTGCGCGGACCGCGCTTCATCACCTCGGCCACCATGGCGCGGCGCACATCCACGTCGCGGTCCAGCAGGCGGCGCAGGTCGCCGTCGGTGAAGATGCCGAGCAGGCGGCCGCTCTCGTCGACGACGGCGGTCATGCCCAAGCCCTTGCGGGTCATCTCCAGCAGGGCCTGTTTCAGGCTGGCATCGACGCCGACCACGGGCAGGTCCGCGTCCTTGTGCATGAGGTCGCGCACGTGCACCAGCAGGCGCCGGCCCAGGCTGCCGCCGGGATGGGTGCGGGCGAAATCCTCCGCCGTGAAGCCGCGCGCGTACAACACCGCCACCGCCAGGGCGTCGCCCAGGGCCAGGGCCGCGGTGGTGCTGGCGGTGGGCGCCAGGTTGTGGGGGCAGGCTTCCTGGGACACCCTGGCGTCGAGGTGGCAGTCCGCCTCCCGCGCCAGGGTGGAGGCCGGATTGCCGGTCATGCCGATCAGCTTGGCGCCGCGCCGCTTGATCAGGGGCACGATGGCGGCGATTTCCACGCTTTCCCCGGAGTTGGACAGGGCGATCACCACGTCCTCCCCGGTGATCATGCCCAGGTCGCCATGGCTGGCCTCGGCCGGATGCATGAAGAAGGATGGGGTGCCGGTGCTGGCCAGGGTGGCGGCGATCTTGCCGCCGATGTGGCCGGATTTGCCCATGCCCGACACCACCACGCGGCCGCGGCAGCGCAGGAGCAGATCCACCGCGCCGAGGAAGGCATGGTCCAGGCGTTCCCCCAGGCGGCCGACCGCCTCGGCTTCGATCTCCAGGGTGCGGCGGGCCAGCGCGAGCAGGTCGGCGGGAGCGATGGGTGGGGATGTCATAATGGGCCGGGAGTATAGCCTTCTACCCCTAGCACACTCCATGCCCAGTACCCTGGAACTCACCCTGATCCTTCTCGCCGCCGGCGTTTTCGCCGTGGCGGGCTTGCGGGCGCTGGGCTTGCCGGCGCTGCTGGGCTATGTGCTGATCGGCGCCGCCCTGGCGCCGTTTCTGCCGCGCCTGTCCCGGGAATCGCCGGCCAGTCATCTGGCGGAGTTCGGCGTGGTGTTCCTGATGTTTTCCATCGGCCTGGAATTTTCCCTGGCGCGTCTCAATACCATGCGCGAGGCGGTGTTCGGCCTGGGAGGGCTGCAAGTGGTCCTCACCATGTTCATCGCCATGGCGGTGGGCCTGCCCTTCGGCCTGCCCTGGGAACAGGGGCTGGCCCTGGGCGGCGTGCTCGCCATGTCCTCCACCGCCATCATCAGCAAACTCCTGGCCGAGCGCGACGAACTGTCCAGCGAACACGGGCGGCTGATCCTGGGCGTGCTGCTGTTCCAGGATCTCGCCGTGGCGCCCCTGATCATCTTCGTGCCCGCCCTGGCCCAGAGCGCCGGCCTCGGCCTGGCCCTGCTCCTGGCCAGCCTGAAGGCCGCCCTGGTGCTGGCCGTGATCCTGGTCATCGGGCAGCGCCTGATGCGACCCTGGTTCCAGTGGGTGGCTCAGGCGAAATCGGGCGAACTGTTCATGCTCAACGTTCTGCTGGTGACGCTGGGGCTGGCTTACGTTACCGACCGCGCCGGTCTGTCCCTGGGGCTGGGTGCCTTTCTCGCCGGCGTCCTGATCGCGGAGACCGAGTACCGCTACCAGGTGGAAGCCGACATCCGCCCCTTTCGCGACGTGCTCCTGGGCCTGTTCTTCGTCTCCATCGGCCTCCTGCTCGATTTCGGCGTGGTGGCGCGGCATTGGGGCGAAGTGTTGGGTATCCTGCTCGCCCTGGTGCTCGGCAAGCTGCTGCTCGCCGCCCTCCTGGCCGGGCTCTACGTGCGCGCCTGGCCGGCGGTGCTGCGGGTGGGCCTGGGGCTGGCCCAGGCCGGCGAATTCGGTTTCGTGCTCCTGGCGCTGGCCCGCAATACCGACCTGATCGGCGCCGACCTGCAGCAGATTCTTCTTGCCGCCATGGTTCTGTCGATGCTGCTCGCTCCCTTGCTGGTGCAGTACGGCAACCGCATGGCCCAGCATCTGGAGGGGGGCGCCTGGGTGGAACAGGCTGTGGGCGTGCATGAAATCGCCGCTCGCGCCTTCGCCATCCAGAAGCACGTCATCGTGTGCGGCTACGGGCGCAGCGGGCAAAGTCTGGCGCGCCTACTGGAAGCCGAGAAGGTGCCATTCATCGCCCTCGACGACGACCCGCGCCGGGTCAAGGCCGCGGCGGCGGCCGGCGACCGGGTGGTGTTCGGCGATGCCTGCCGCGCCGAGGTGCTCACCGCCGCCGGCGTGCATCGCGCCCGCGCCGTGGTGGTCAGCTTTGCCCACCCGCCCTCCGCCCACAAGGTGATCGCCGCCGTGCAGCGGCTGAAACCGGAGGCGCCGGTGATCGTGCGCACCGTGGACGACAGCGAACTCGACGAACTGCGCGGCGCCGGCGCCGCCGAGGTGGTGCCGGAAATCCTGGAAGGCGCCCTCATGCTCGCCTCCCAGACTTTGCTACTGGCCGGAGTGCCCCTGGCGCGGGTGCTGCGGCGCATCCGCCAGACCCGGGAGGCGCGCTATGGCGCCATGCGCGGCTATTTTCGCGGCCTCTCCGACGAACTCGACGACGAAGCGGGTGGCGAGCGCCTGGCTTCCCTTCTGGTGGATGCCCGGCGTGACGTGATCGGCCGCAGCCTTGGAGAACTTGATCTGGAAAGCCTTGGCGCCTGTGTCGTGAATCTGCGCCGCCGCAACGCCCACGGATACGACTACGGTCCGGAAACCCGACTGGAGGCCGGCGACATCCTTATCCTGCGCGGCACGCCGGAAGCCCTGGCGGCGGCGGAAATGCGTCTGGCGGGCTGAAGTGTTGCCCGCCATCGTCAGAGGGTCCGGCGCGGGCTGCCCGAGGATCACTCCGCCGCGGCGGGTGAAACGCGGTGGGAGGGCCGTCCCGGGCCGAATTCACGGCGCCGCCCGTGGATAAGTTTGCGCGGCGGAACGCCGCTCACGCCGCGGGGTGGTGGCACGTTCAACTGAGGAGTCAAGGTTTGAAATCCACTGCCAACGTGAAGGGAGGCCTATTTATCCTGGGCCACGCTCAGTTGTCCCTTGAGTTTCGCCACGCTGGCCTTGCCGAAGCCCCGCACCGCGGCCAGGGCCGCCACACTGCGGAACGGCCCGTGCCGCTGCCTATATTCCAGGATCGCCCTGGCCTTCACCGGGCCGATGCCCTTCACCGCCTCGAGTTCGGATTGGGTGGCGTTGTTGAGATCCACCGCGCCCCAGGCGGAAAGCGAAAGCGTCGCCAGCATACCTGCCAGCCATTTCTTCATGATGCCTCCACTACTGTCCTCATGTTCGACCTGGCCCGCATGACGAAGAACGCACCGGCCGGATGCGGGACCTGCGGGCGCCCGAAATCCACGCATCAAGGAATGGCACGGGCTGAATGCGGTAATCCTGATTTGCCATCGCTGCGCTGGTTGCGCTGAATTGATTTGAATCAATAACGTGGCATCTCTCTGAAATACATGGGCCAATTATCTTGGTCGTGATTTCGTGGCTACCAAGGAAATGCAGGCGTAAAAAAACCGGGGCAGGCCCCGGTTTTTTATCCCTGACGGGTCGTGCTCAAGCGTTCTGGATGTTCGAAGCTTGCTTGCCCTTGGGGCCTTGGGTCACTTCGAAGCTCACACGCTGGCCGTCTTTCAGGGTCTTGAAGCCGCCCATCTGAATCGCGGAGAAATGCGCGAACAGGTCTTCGCCGCCGCCATCAGGGGTGATGAAGCCGAAACCTTTGGATTCGTTGAACCATTTCACGGTGCCAGTTGCCATTTGTTGCAGTCCTTAAAATATAAAAAGGGGGTAATCCCCAGGTGCGTGTTCAATTCACAAGGCTGCATCAGGCATAACCGGTGTTGCAAAAACTTGAAATCAAACAACCGTGCGCGTTTTACGCGCATGCACGGGTTCGGTCAACAATAATTTACCTGGCGGGCAGGGCCACGTCATCTAACCGCGCAATGGCCTGATTGGTTACAGCAGCACAGTGGGGACTGGACAAAGGCGCGGTCTGCTGCTACGTTTGCGGCATGGATGAATGCAGCTTCATGGTCG
>CAIXFP010000394.1 GCA_903918705.1 uncultured Pseudomonadota bacterium | reverse complement strand
CTCTTCGGAGTTGATCTTGACCGAACTGCCGGACATGTCGTCATGCCAGGTGACGGAATCGAAGATGAAGAATTCGGGTTCGGGGCCGAAGTAGGCGACATCGCCGATGCCGCTGGACTTGAGGTAGGCCTCGCCGCGCTTGGCGATGGAGCGCGGGACGCGCTCGTAGCCCTTGCCGGTGTCCGGCTCGATGACGTCGCAGGACAGGATCAGCGTCGGCTCATCCATGAACGGATCGATGTTGGCGGTATCCGGGTCCGGCATCAAAAGCATGTCGGAAGCCTGGATGCCCTTCCAGCCGGCGATGGAAGAACCGTCGAAGGCGTGGCCTTCGCTGAACTTGTCCTCGTCGAACGCGGAGACGGGAACGGATACGTGCTGTTCCTTGCCGCGGGTATCGGTGAAACGGAAATCGACGAATTTGACGTCGTTGTCCTTGACCATTTTCATTACATCGGCGACCGCCATTGCTTACTCCTTGTCTGAGCTGGGTTGGTAAGTGGTTTATCCACGGGGGGCGATTAAGCAGCTTCCGTGCCACGCCCCGAGAGGGGACATAGCATTGTGCCACAAGGGTTTGCGCCGGGTCTGGGAAAAAATAAGCACCATTAAGGTGCATTGCGCACCTGTGCGGTGCGCTGCCCATCTCGCCGGTTTCTGGATCGGCCAAGGTCGGGTAGCCTTCGCACCTTCGCCCACCGCCTCGCTGCCATGACCGACCGTTACGCCGTATTCGGCAATCCCATCGCCCATTCCAAGTCGCCCCGCATCCATGCCGCCTTCGCGCAACAGACCGGGCAGGACCTGAGCTACGAGGCCCTGCTGGCACCGCTGGACGGCTTCGCCGCGGCCGTGGCTGAGTTCCAGCGGGAAGGTGGCCGCGGCGCCAACGTCACGGTGCCGTTCAAGGAGCAGGCCTTTGCGCTGGCGCAGCGCCTGAGCCCGCGCGCCCGGGCCGCCGGCGCGGTGAACACCCTGAAATTCGAGGCAGACGGCGTTTTCGGCGACAACACCGACGGCGTCGGCCTGGTCGACGACCTCACCGGCAATCTCGGCCTCGCCCTGGCGGGCCGGCGCATCCTCCTGATGGGAGCCGGCGGCGCCGCCCGCGGCGTGGTATTGCCCTTGCTGGAGCAGGCGCCGGCGGAACTGTTCATCGTCAACCGCACGGCGGCCAAAGCATACGAACTTGTAGCGCAGGCGTCCTTGCCGGCAGGCCGGCCAGCGGCCGGCGCAACATTGACCGCAGGCGGCTACGACGATCTCAGCGGCTCTTTCGATCTGGTCATCAACGCCACCGCCGCCAGCCTGGCCGGCGACCTGCCGCCGCTGCCGGCGGGCCTGTTCGCGGAAGGCGCCCTGGCCTACGACATGATGTACGGCCGTGACACCCCGTTCCTGTCCTTCGCCCGCGCCGCCGGGGCACGCTGCGGCGACGGCCTGGGTATGCTGGTGGAACAGGCGGCGGAGGCCTTCTGCCTCTGGCGCGGCGTGCGTCCGGCCACGGCGCCGGTCATCGCGCTGCTGCGGGCCGCTTGATGGCTCGCGCCAAGGCACGGGCGGCGCGCCGGCCCTGGTCGCTCGGGCGGCTGCTGGGGAAGGGCTTGCTCTGGCTGCTCGCCCTGTTCCTGCTGATGCAGTTCTGGTACCTGGGCCACGTACTCTGGTGGCAGTCCTTCAATCCGTCCTCCACCGCCTTCATGGAAGCGGGCCTGGCACGCCTGCAGGCGAAGAACCCGGATGCGGAACTGCGCTACCGCTGGGTGGATTACCCGCGCATCTCCACGAACCTCAAGCGCGCCGTCATCGCCGCCGAGGACAGCAAGTTCCTCAGCCACGAGGGTTTCGACTGGGACGGCATGGAAAAAGCCATGGAGAAGGACCTGAAGAAGGGGCGCATCGCCGCCGGCGGTTCCACCATCAGCCAGCAACTGGCCAAGAACCTGTTCCTCTCCGCCTCGAAGAATCCTTTCCGCAAGCTGCAGGAAGCGGTCATCACGGTGATGATCGAGCGGCTCTGGAGCAAGCGGCGCATCCTCGAGGTCTATCTCAACGTCATCGAGTGGGGCAATGGCATCTACGGTGCCGAATCGGCGGCGCGGCGTTACTTCAAAAGTTCCGCCGCCACCCTGGGCCCGGCCGAGGCGGCGCGCCTGGCGGCGATGATCCCCAACCCGCGCTGGTACGAGAGCCACCGTTCCGGGCACGGCCTCCTGCGCCGCCAGGCCATCATCGCCGCCCGCATGGGGCTGGTGGCGGTGCCGCGCTGAGAGGCTGTGAACAATTATCGGGGACCAAAACAATCGTCATCCCCGCCCCCAATCGGAGTCAAGAGCAGGCTGCGGCGGGAATCCAGTTCGTAGGGCTTGCTGCATTTAGAAGCACTCAGACACACAACCTGGATGCCCGCCCGCACGGGAATGCCGGCGGGTTTTTCAGCCGGTCTCGATTAATTCACAGCCTCTGAGCTCGTTCGGGCTCCTGCCCCGTCACGCCAGGACAGCACCACGACTTCGAGGATATGGCGCGGAGGGTGCTGATGGCTGGGTACGACCGCTTCTGCCGTCCCGTTTCGACGTGGCCAACCTCTGCAGCCGGGAGTGGAGCCGTCATAGGAAACTTGATGGTGTCCGGCAGTTGGAATGGTGTTCGCATCACGTCCTCAATGCGGGTCTGGCAGGCTGATCGGCAATCTGAGCAGAAAAATCACCCGTTCGTTCTTCGAGGCCACACTGATCTGGCCCTCATGCATATCAACGATGGACTTGGTGATGGCCAGTCCGAGGCCCACATTGTCGGAGTGTCCCTCACGTCTGGAAGGGTCGATTCGGTACAGGCGTTCGAAGATTCGTTCTTGAAACGCAGGGGGAATTTCTGGGCCAGGATTGCTGACGGCAAGATTCACCCAGCCGTCATCGGCGCTGATATTGACCTCGATGGCCATGCCCTGCGGTGTAAATCGAAGGGCATTGGAGAGCAGATTGGACAAGGCCCTCTGGATCATGAGCCGGTCTGCGTAGACTCTCGCCTGGCCAGTTAACTGAAGAGCGATGCCCTTCTCGCTGGCCAGTGCCTCGTAGAAATCGAACAAATTTCCCACCTCCACTTCCAACGCCACACCTTCTTTTTTCAGGGACACCTTCTTGTTATCGGCCTTGGCCAGAAACAGCATGTCGGAAATCATCCTTGATAGACGCTGATACTCCTCCTCGTTGGATTGCAGAACCGAGCGGTATGCCTCCAAATTATCTTGGCCGGCCAGGGTCACCTGGGTCTGAATCAGCAGGTTATGGATGGGAGTGCGCAACTCGTGGGCGATGTCGGAGGAAAACTCGCTCAATCTGCGAAACGAGTCATCCAACTTTGCCAGCATGGTGTTGAACGCTGCAACCAACTCATGCAACTCCACGGGGACCTCCGTATCCGCAAGCGGCTTGTCAAGTTGCTGGCTTGAAATCGCCGCCACCATGGTGGAAACCTTGCGCAGGGGCGTGAGGCCATGGCGAACCACGACCCAGCCCAGCCAACCCAGTACCAGGGAAACCAGGGTCATGCCGATCCAGAGCGATTTCTGAAACGCTGCCACGAAATTCTGGTCGTCGGTGATGTCCAGCGCGATCACGGCCACGGCCCATCGCTTTCCCTGTTGTATATGGCTTGAAATGAACCGATACACCCGTTTGCCATATTTTCGAGTAGCCGGTTGCGAATCGGGCAATATCTTTTCATTGACCAGTTGATTGGCAATGTTCCTGTCGCCGGCGGAGAACAGTACGCCATCCTCGGTGCGCACGGAAATGATGATCCCGGGATGGCCGAAGACGATGTCGTTCAGGCGCAAGGGGACATCCGTAGCGTCCTCAAATTTATGGGCGGCCATGATGATGTTCCGAACCACCTCCATCTTGCCGTTCAGTTCGACTGTATCTTCCTTGAGAAAGCGCACATTGAGGGCCTGCTCGAAAATGGCCCCGGCGATCATGAGCACCACGGCAACGGACAGGGCGAACAAGGTGCTCATTCGTCCCGTAATCGAGATTGGCGACCTCATTGGCGTCTTCATTTATTTGCTCAGCACTTCCAGCATGTAGCCGACGCCACGCACGGTCTGGATCAGCTTGGGCACGAAATTGTCGTCGACCTTGGAACGCAAACGCCTTACCGCCACATCCACGGCATTTGTGTCGCTGCTGAAATTCATGTCCCAGACCTGGGATGCGATCAGCGTGCGCGGTAACACTTCTCCGGCACGCCGCACCAGCAGTTCCAGCAGGCTGAACTCCTTGTTGGTCAGATCGATCCGTATCCCGGCACGGGTCACGCGTCGGCTAGGCAGATCGATCACCAAATCGGAGACTGATAGTTTGTCCAGGCTAGGCGAGGCCTGATTTCGTCGGAGACGGGTACGTATCCGCGCCAGCAACTCCGGGAAAGCAAACGGTTTGACCAGATAATCGTCGGCGCCGAGTTCCAGCCCCTTGACCCGGTCGTCCACATCGTCCCGAGCCGTCAGGAAAAGGACGGGCAAGATCCTGTTTTCCTGACGAAGCCGGCGAATCACCTCCCAGCCATCCAGGCCGGGCAGCATGACATCGAGGACCACCAGGTCATAGGTTTCGTTGAGTGCCTGATCCAGGCCATCCCAGCCGTCCGCAGCCACGTGCACCGTGAAACCAGCCTGAGTGAGGCCGATCTTGAGGTATGAGCCGGTCTTGGGTTCATCCTCAATAATCAGGATTTTCATCTGCGAATTGTCCTCTTGAAATTTCCACGCCAGCTTAGACGGCGTTGCTGGCTGCAAGGTTACTGGAGCATTACGTGAATGTAATGCTCAGGTCATTCAACTGAGCGGGGCATGCCCCATCATGAAGCCATGTTCCAAGAGGTAGCCGGCACCGGCATTATCCCTTCGGAGCAGGACATCGGACATTCATTCATGCAGAGGAAACCAGACCATGAAAGCGCGCACACCTGGACCAGTCACCTATGGTTTGATCATTTTTGTCCTGGCCCTGAGTGCAGGCTCGGCCACTGCGGGCCCGCCGTTCATGACGGACGATCCGGCGCCAGTTGATTACAAACACAGCGAGTTCTACGTCTTCTCCACCTATGACAAGACCAAGGATGGCAAAAACACCGCCATCCCAGCACTCGAATACAACTACGGTGTTCTGCCTGATACGCAGTTGCATATCGTTCTTCCATACGTCCAAAGCGCCCCGAATGGCGCTTCCTCAGAATCTGGCCTGGGCGATGTCGAAGTCGGTGTCAAATACCGATTCATCCAGGAGACGGAGACCTCGCCGCAAATTGGTATTTTCCCGATGGCCGAGTTGGATACAGGGGATTCCAGAAAAGGTCTCGGTAACGGCAAGACCTGGTGGCGATTGCCCGTCTGGGCCCAGAAGAGTTGGGGGGAATGGACCACCTATGGCGGCGTCGGCTATGTAATCAACCGGGCGGAGGGCCAAAAGAACTATCCCTTTGCCGGCTGGCTGTTGCAGAAGGACATTGGCGAAAAATGGACCTTGGGTGGGGAAGCTTTTGCCCGTGACAAGGACACAGTCGATGGTCGGGGCACCGCCATCCTGAATTTCGGCGGCTATTACAAATTCACCCCGGACTTCAACCTGCTGTTCTCCGCAGGTCATAGCGTCAGTGGCGAAAACCACACGGTTGCCTATCTGGGATTGTGGTGGGCATGGGGCGGCGGAGAAAAAGAGGGGAATAAGTCCAGTATGGCGCCTGCTCAGGACCACTGGGCGCTATCTCAGCGGTAATCGAACAATGGAGCCGGAAATGTGCGTATCCCTCTATCCAACCAGAACCATCACTTTGACGAAGGAGACTTGGATATCGGCAATCGAGATCGCTTGAATCTGCCTCGGGGGTGTCACGACGAGGTGTACTGGTCGCTTTACATGTGTCCGTTCCGCATGGGCGGGCTACCAACTTAACTGATGAACAAGGAGTAATGAATATGTTGACGCTACGCAAAACCCTCATCACAGCCGGTTGTCTGATGGCTGTCGCCAGTTTCAGTCACGCCGGTTCTGATTGGCTGACAGGTACCCCTACGGAGCAGCTCAAAACCTTGGCCGAACTTCAACCTGGTGTGGGTACGGTCATGATTGAATACAGCCACCGGTTCGCCACCATGTATTACGCGGCTAAGGGCGGGAATTGGGGTATGGCTGATTATCAGTTGAAGGAAATGCGTGAGATTCAGGAAGTTGGTGAGACCACCCGTCCAGCACGTGCGCCCATGCTGAAGTCCTTCGAATCTTCCTATCTGGATACCTTAGCCGCAGCGATCAAGGTCAAGGACTGGAAAAAGTTCAATACGACATTCCATGCAACCCTTGAAGGATGTAACGGCTGCCATACCGCCAATGGCTTCGGGTTCATTAAGTATGAGCTTCCGAAGTCGTCTCCGTCGCCTACGTCAAACAAGCCCTGAGTGGTTTCATTGGCATCGCAGCCGCTGCCGTTGAACTTGGTGTACACCGTGTAGCAGCGACACGCGCAGGAGGCTCATTGGTTGGTGCTCCAATCAACCACGTAGCCGCGCGTGTCGGGCGAGCCGGTTTCCGCGAAAAAACGTCAGCAGCAGAGAAATCTCCCTAAGCGCCAACTCCATAGCAGGTCCAAGGTAGTCAAACTGGAGTTCCAGTAACAATCGGCTATACCAGTTCCTTGCAGGGTTTTTTGTCCACTACTAGATCGTTCCATCAATACAGTTACTAAATAAGCGATAATTGTCATGCTTCCTCTTCAACTCCTGAAGGCGGTGATCATGGCAAGGAAATCCAAGCGGGCAGTGTTGGCCCTGACGTCGGAACAGCGGACCACGCTTAAGGATCTGTCGACCTCGCGGACGGCGCCGGCGCGCGAGGTGAAGCGGGCTCGGGTGTTGTTGGGCTACGCCGATGGCAGCTCGATTACCGAACTGCAGCGGCATCTCGGATTCAGCCGGCCGATGATCTACCGGTGTATCGACAAAGCGCTGGCCGCGGGCGTGCAGATGGGTCTGAAGGACAAGTACCACCGGCCGCATGAGCCCGAGATCAGCGATGAGGCCAAGGCCTGGGTGGTCAGCATCGCGTGCACGAAACCGAAGGACCAAGGGCTTGCGGCCGAGCTGTGGTCGATCTCGGCGCTGGCGAAGTTTGTCAGAGAACGAGCCGAGGTCGCAGGCTTTGCTCGTCTGGCCAGTGCTGGCAAGAGCACCGTCTGGCGCATCCTCGACGACAACGACATCAAGCCGCACAAGATCCGGTACTACCTCGAAAAGCGCGACCCGGATTTCGACCGCAAGATGCAGGAAGTGCTGATGGTCTATCGGGACGTGTCGCTTTACGCCGAGGGCGCGGTCCACGACGCAAGGCCCAACCCCATCTACGCTGTCAGCGTTGATGAAAAGCCGGGCGTACAAGCCATCGGCTCGACCGCCCCCGATCTGCCGCCCGTGCCTGGCAAGACGGTTGCCATCGGACGCGACTACGAATACGTTCGTCACGGCGCGGTATCGATCCTGGCCGGGATCGATCTGTACTCCGGGCACATCTTCGCCAATGTCGAGGAAAGACACCGCAGCGCCGAGTTCATCGCCCTGCTCAAGCGACTCGACGCGCACTACCCTGAGGAGGCCATCATCCGCGTGGTGCTGGACAACCACTCGGCCCACATTTCGAAGGAAACCATGGCTTATCTCAGCGCGCGCCCCGGTCGTTTCGAGTACGTTCACACGCCCAAACATGGTTCCTGGCTCAACTTGATCGAGTGCGTCTTCTCCAAGATGGCGCGCACCTTCCTGCGACACATCCGGGTCAGCTCCAAGGACGACCTGAAGCAGCGCATCCTCCAGGGCATCGCTGAGTTCAATGCCGCACCTGTAGTGTTTCGCTGGAACACATTTGACCTCGGCGTAACTTAATATGTATTCGTGTTAATGGAACTAACTACTAGCCGCCGGCTGAGCGGTTGCAGGCAGGCGACGAGGCCCCTGCCTGACGAATGCCCTAAAGTGCAGGCGGCAAGTGCCGATAAGCGTTTTCCTGGACAACGATACTTCCATGTCCCTTGTCGCGCCCTGTAGCCATCCTGTCGTCAATCCATGGTTTGCAACTTCTGGCCACCGGCCCGGATCGAGGAAGGTCGGGCGATACCCGCGGCTGGGGTGCCCGCTTGGCTACGGCTGTTCATCGCGGGTCCAGGGACTGGTGTTGTCATATCCCCGTCGCGCTGAAATCCGGATGAAACTCAGCACTGCCTCGGCCTTTTTCTCGTTGCTCCTGATGGGAGCGCTGGTCCTGAATGCGTTCGAGGCGCTACAGATCAAGGGGGCCCACGAGACCTCCGTGGCAGCCCAGGAGCGGCGGCAGAAGGCCATCGCGCTGATGAACGACCTGCGCGCGGAAACCCAGCAGCTCACTTCCCTGGTGCGCGCCTACACCACCACCGGCAAGCCCCGTTACCTGCTTTTCTACTACGCCATCGTGGCCATGCGACGGGGCGAGATGCCGATTCCTCCCGGATTCAGCGCTTACTCCTACTGGGACGGCGTCATTTCCGGCCGGCTGTCACCACCCAAGCCCAGCAATCAGCGCGGAATCTCCCTGGCAGACCGGATGCGGGCCCTGGGATTCAGTGGGTCGGAGATGGCCGACCTGAACCGGGTCCTGGCCGTGATGGAGCGCATGACCGCGCGGGAACAGGTGGCCTTTGCTGCGACCCAGGGCCTGTACGACAAGGCCCGCATGCAGTTCGTCTCCGATGGGCGCCCGGACCTGGCGTTCGCTGCCCAGGTGGTGTACGGGGACGACTACAGCCGCCTGGAAGACCAGCTTTCCCTGGCGGTGGAGCGTCTCGCCCAAACCGTGGACCGCCGCACCAAGGGGGATGTGGCGGCCGCCACGGCGCACCTGCAGAGCCTCATCCTGCGTTCTCTGGTGGGCCTCCTGGCGACCTTCGCCCTGGCCGTCGTCGCCAACCTGGTCCTGCGCCGCCACGTCATCCGGCCCATCGCCCAACTGAGCGGGGCCGCAGGCCGTCTGGCCGCGGGCGACTATTCCACGCGCGCCGGCCTGGACCGGGGCGTAGGCGAACTGGTCGCCTTGGGCAGTACCCTGGACGGCATGGCCGGTTCCATCGAGGAGGACATCCGCGTCCGGACCGCCGTGCAGCAGGAACTGGAAATCGCGCGCAAGCAGGCGGAACAGGCCACCCAGGCCAAGTCGATGTTCCTGGCCAACATGAGCCATGAGATCAGGACGCCCATGAACGCCATCATCGGCATGGCCTACCTGGCCCTGCGCACGGAACTCACCCCGCGCCAGCAGGACTACCTGGGCAAGATCCACAGCGCGGCCCGGTCGCTGCTGGGTATCATCAACGACATCCTGGACTTTTCCAAGGTGGAGGCCGGGAAGCTGGACATCGAGGAGACGGAGTTCAGCCTGGAGGAGGTGGTGACGCAGTGCCTCGTCCTGATCCGGGAGCGGGCCCGGGAGCAACAGATCGAGTTGCTCCTGGACATGCCGGCCCCCCTGCTGCTGCAGGAAGGCCTGCACCTGGTGGGCGACCCGTTGCGCCTGGGCCAGGTTCTGACCAACCTGTTGGCCAATGCCGTCAAGTTCACCCACCAGGGCCACGTCAGCCTGCACATCGGCCAGGAATCAGGCGCAGACGGCAGCCGCCGGGTGGCGTTTGCGGTCGAGGACACGGGTATCGGCATGACGCCGGAGCAGGTCGCCGGGCTGTTCCAGGAGTTCACCCAGGCGGATGGCTCCACCACCCGGCGCTATGGTGGTACCGGCCTGGGCCTGGCGATCTCGCGCCGGCTCGTCACCTTGATGGGCGGACGGTTGGAGGTGGAGAGCCGGTTCGGCCAGGGGACGCAATTCCGCTTCACCATCCCCTTGCGCCTTGCATCGATGCAGGCCGCAGTGGCGGTGGAACACCCAGACCGGCGGGTCCTGATCGTCGGCGGCCAGGCCCGGACCGCCCAGGCGCTGGGCAGCCTGGTGGCTGCCCTGGGCATCGCCCGTGCTGTGGAAGCCGAGCCGGATGGCGCCGCGGCCGTCCGGCAGGTGGCCGCGGCGGTCGCGGCGGGCCGGGCCTACGACGTGCTGTTCGTCGCCTGGACCGGCACCGCGGCGACCCGGGCCCTGCTGGATGACCTGCGAGGAGCCGCCGGCAATTTCACCCCCTTGCTCGTGCTGCTCGCCGACCGGGAATCCGAGGAAGCGCGGGCGATGGCGGAGCGGACCGCCGCGACCACTTTCCTGGTGCAGCCCGTGTTGCCGGAAGACCTGCGCCGGTTGCGGTACTCCGGCCCCCAACCCGGACTCGCCCAGACGCATGTTCCCGAGGCGGCGAACCTGCAGGGCATGCGGGTGCTCCTGGTGGAAGACAACCCCATCAACCGCCAGGTGGCCGTGGAACTGTTGCAAAGCCAGGGCGTCCTGGTCGCCGTGGCGGAACATGGCGCAGAGGCGCTGGCCCGGCTGGCCTCGGCGGAATGCTACGACCTGGTGCTCATGGACCTGCAGATGCCGGTCATGGACGGCTACGAGGCGACCCGGCGGTTGCGCGCTGACCCGCGCCATGCCGGATTGCCCATCGTGGCCCTGTCCGCCCATGCCACGGCTGGGGAACACGAGCGTGCCCACGCCCTGGGCATGGCGGGCTACATCGACAAGCCCTTCGAGCCCGCCACCCTCTACGCGACCCTCGCGCGCTTCCACCGCCCCTGCGGCGCCAAAACGCTTCCCGATCCCGTCCTGCGGCAGTCCGGCGAGCCCCACGCGGCTTCCCTGCAAGTGGCGTTGCCGGGCATTCCCGGGCTGGACCGCGCGGCGGGCCTCGCCCACGTGGGCGGCCGCCAGGCCCTGTACCAGGAGGTGCTGGGCCGCTTCGCCGGGATGCTGCAGGCTTTTGCGGCGGACCTGCAGCGGGACCTGGACGCGGGCGACTGGGAAGCGGCCTTCCGGCTCACCCATAGCTTGAAGGGAGTCGCGGGGACCGTGGGGGCGAACACCCTCGCCACCCATGCACGGGAGCTGGAGGCCTGTTGCCAGGGGCGCCGGGATGCCGAGGCACGCGCCCGGCTGGGCCAGCTCGTCGCCGTGGCGAATCCGATGCTGGACGAGCTCCGCCGTGCACTTCCGGTGGCCGCCCGCCCGGCGGCGGCAGCGCCGGATGCGCAGGTGAACCTCGTGCTGGAGCGCCTGCGCCACCTGTTGTCGAGCGGCGACTGCGAGGCGGTCGATACCTGGCAAGCCTCGCGGCATGCCCTTGCACCCCTGCTTGCCCCGGACGCCCTGCGGCAACTGGAAGTGGCCCTGAACGATTTTGCCTTCGAAACGGCCCTGGGGCTCCTGCCCCACCTGCCGGAATGAGCCATGACTGAACCCGAAACCTCTCGCCCGACAGTCCTGGTGGTGGACGACACGCCCGCCAACCTGACCCTGATCGCCAACCTGTTGAAGGACAGCCACCGGGTCAAGGTGGCCAACAGCGGAGCCCGTGCCCTGCACCTGGCCCTGGCCGAGCCGCCCGACCTGGTCCTCCTGGACATCATGATGCCCGGGATGGATGGCTACGAAGTCTGCCGCCGCCTCAAGTCGGATCCGGCCACGGCACAGGTTCCCGTCATCTTCCTGACCGCCAAGTCCGCCGTGGAGGACGAGGAGCTGGGCTTCGCCCTGGGGGCCGTGGATTTCATCCACAAGCCGGTCAGCCCACCCGTCGTCATGGCACGGGTCCGGACGCACCTCGAGATCAAGCGCTGGCAGGACTTTCTGCTGGACAAGAACGCCTGGCTGGAACAGGAAGTGACCCGGCGGCTGTCGGAAATCTCCCGCCTCCAGGAGGCCAGCCTGCATGTGATGATCACCATGGCCGAATTCCGCGACGAGG
>CAIXFP010000393.1 GCA_903918705.1 uncultured Pseudomonadota bacterium | reverse complement strand
GCATCTACTGGTGCGCTGCGGAAAGAAGCATTCAACCTTCACCGTACTGGTGCGGGTCGATGGCGGAAGCTGGCCGCTTGAAACAAGCAGTAATCAAATCGGCATCCGGGCGACCGAATGCCATTCTGAAACCCCGCCGGGGACGCACCCCCGGTGGGGAAGGTGCGCCTCCTGCGGATTTCGATTGGAGGCGAGATGAACGTCGTACTGAATCAGGAGCAGCAACTGTTCGTTGTCCCCACTGGTCGTGGCTGTTCGACCTTGGGCTTCGAATATGTCTTCAAGCAACTGAAGCAACTGGTCGCCAGGCTGGATATTTCGATCACGGTCCGCGAGGACGAGAAAGGAACGATCGGGCAGTACGCCGACTACCAGCGGGCAATCACCGAAGCAGGCAGAGCGAACCTCAAGGAGACATGGTTCCACCTCGAAACTCCCTTTGAGGTGCGCCGCATCCTTGAGCGGTACCGCAAGAGCCGCAAACCGATCCGCGTCTTCTATGGGGACAGGGAAACGGGCCGCGACTGGTTGGAGGAAAACGACGTCACGGGAATCGTTGCCCGCACGTCCGGCACCTTCAAGGTGCCGATCCTGGTCAAGGCCGGCGAAACGTGGGGTACCAGCATCCTCGATCACTGCATCGTCAAGCTCATGGATGTGGAGGATCGAAGGGTTCTTTGGGTGCACCTGCAATACCAGGCGCCGGTGATGAGCATCGTGGCGGATCGGCATGGCATTTATACCCATGCCGTGATCGTCGACGGTGAACTTCACGCCCACTTCAAGAGCACCAGCAAGGCGGCCCAGTGGGTTGCATTCATGGCGGGCGAGTGCATGGAGGCGCCGCAGTAACCGTGTTTCAAGCAAGCCGGCGGGAGCACCATGACTCCCGCCAGGGGCATGGTGCGACCGTCTTTTTTCCATGAAAGGAGATTCACCATGCTGAACAAAGTGCAACTGATTGGCTTCCTCGGGGCGGACCCCGACATCCGTTTTACCCCGGAACAGGAAGCGGTCGCCCGCGTGCGCATCGCCACCAGCGAAACCTGGAAGAAGAACGGCGAGAAGCACGAGAAAACCGAATGGCACAACGTTGTGTTCTTCGGGAAGCTCGCGGAAATAGTCCGTGACCACCTGAAGAAAGGCTCGCTGGTCTACGTCGAAGGCAAGCTGCAGACCCGTTCCTGGGACAAGGACGGTGAGACCCGGTACACCACCGAGATCGTCGCCGCCGAAATGAAGATGTTGCCCAGTGGTAGCGGCAAGGCCAGGGAAACCCCCGATGCGCCCTCGCCGGCGCCGAGGGGACAACCCAGGACCAGGCCACAGCAGGACGACGGGCCTTTCTGAGAACGGCCAAGCCGTCCATGACGCAAAACCGTCCGAGGAGGCAATCCCCGGTTGGGGGGGCCTTCTCGCGCTGGTTCTCTTCACCCTATGCCGGGGCATCTTCAAGTGCCTCCTGGTGGGGTGCTTCTGGATGCCACGTCAGGGGTTCACCAGGAGGAAACCATGAAAGTGGAAGAGGTAAGACCGAGGGCGTTGGGGCAGTGGGGAGCAATCCTCGCCGCCCTGGCGCCGGAACTGCGCCCCGCCCTGGACAGGGTGGGGCGCCACGTTCCT
>CAIXFP010000392.1 GCA_903918705.1 uncultured Pseudomonadota bacterium | reverse complement strand
CTTGGGTGGCCCGCATGTGGGGTTCCCCATTGGATTGCGCTAAACCAGACAACACCCACGTTTCCAAGCACGACATCCTTGGCTATCGCATTGGCGACCTTTGTAACTTACCCCCGTCCATTAGCTGTGAAGTGCCGGACGATTGCATAGATGTGAAACGTCGTGCATTGTTTGTCAGTCGGGCGGTGATGCGCGACCTGATCGACCAACTCCGGAGTGAGGTGACATGAACATCCGACTGCACAAGAACGCCACGACCACGCCGACTCGCCGAGCCTACATTCAATCCTCGCCGTTGTCGGTGGCGGCGCTGGCGGCCGAACTGAGCGTTACGGAAGACACCATCCGGCGTTGGAAGGGGCGTGACAGCGTGGAGGACCGTTCCCACACCGCCCATCGCCTGCAAACCACCCTCACGCCCGCCCAGGAGACTGTGGTCATCGCCTTGCGCCAGACCCTGCGCTTGTCTCTGGACGATCTGTTGGTAGTCACCCGCGAGTTCATCAACGAAGCGGTCAGTCGCTCGGGGCTGAGCCGCCTGCTGAATCGCCATGGGCTCTCCCGTCTGCCGGTGGAAACGGAGGCGGCTGCGCCGCACAAGGCCTTCAAGGCCTACGAACCGGGCTACCTGCACATGGACATCAAATACCTGCCGCAGATGGTCGACGAGACCAGCCGACGCTATCTCTTCGTGGCCATCGACCGCGCCACACGGTGGGTCTATATCGCCATCAAGCCGAACAAAACAGCCGCTTCCGCCCGCGCCTTCCTGAAAGCCTTGCACAAAGACTGCCCGGTCAAGATCGCCAAGCTTCTGACCGACAACGGCAAGGAGTTCACCGACCGTCTGTTCGGTTCCAAGGATCGCCAACCCACCGGTGCACACGAGTTCGACATGCTGTGCGAAGCACTCGGCATCGAGCATCGCCTGACCAAGCCCCGAACCCCGCAAACCAACGGCATGGTGGAGCGCTTCAATGGCCGCATCGCCCAGGTGCTCACCACGCGTCGTTATCTCAGCGCGCAAGACCTGGAATCCACTCTGCTCAGGTATGCCTGGCTCTACAACCATCATTTACCTCAGAAAGCCCTGGGGCATCGCTGCCCCTTGGAAGCCTTGAAACAGTGGTACGCTGAAAAACCTGATTTGTTTATCAAACCACCGCGCAATCATCCGGGACCCGACAGTTATGTCGATGAGATTGTATTCGGTCGCGAAGTGCTTACACGCCTCCCCGAGTTGGCTCGGGAGTGGAGAACGGTACGCGGTGTTCCTGAAAAGTGACGACTCAATTTGATCGGTGAGCGACAGATTCCAGAGATATTGAATGGCAGAAACGGGTCGAAATCGGTCAGTGTGTACGCGCATCCCATGACGCTGTAATTCAGAGCCAGGAACGCTCTCGTTCCCGCCCTTCGCGTGGATGACGAAGCGAGTTCTCCCATACTCTGTGGCGACGCACCGTGACGGGTAAAATCACGGCCTCTTCCGGAAGCCCGCATGCTGCGCATCACCGAACTCAAACTACCGCTCGACCACGAGGCCGCCGATCTCGACACGGCGATCCTGCAACGCCTGGG
>CAIXFP010000391.1 GCA_903918705.1 uncultured Pseudomonadota bacterium | reverse complement strand
GCCCGCAAGAATGCGCGGGAGGCCGATATGCTCTGGCGCCGCGCCCTGGCGCTGCGCGAGCGGGGGCAGGGCGCGGCGAGCCTGCCGGTGGCCGCGGTGCTCAACGAGTTGGGTATCAACGCTCTGCAGCTCAACCAGCGGGATGTGGCGGAGCAGGCGTTGCGGCGCGCCCTGGCCATCCGGGAAAAGCTGGCGGGGATCAATAGTCTGTTGACCGCGGAAGCCGCCAGCAATCTCGGCATCATTCTCAATGCCAAGGGCGACCGGGAGACTGCCCTGTTGTTGCTGCGCCATGCCGCGGCGGTGACCCACGTGGCTCTGGGCGGCAACAACCCGCTGACCAAGGCGCGCTGGTCCAACCTGTCCCAGGTGGAACAGGCGGGCTTGACGGCCGCTCCCGAGAAGGCCGCGGCGCAGCAGCCGGCGGCAAAACAGTCCGCGCCTCAGGCCAGTGCTGCGCCGGCCGTGCAATCAGCGCCGCCGGCTTCCGCCAAAGCCGCCAATACCCCCGCGAAACCCGAGGAGAAGAAGAACTACGGCTGGCCGTTCTGAGAGGCTAGACCCGCCTTGCCGCGTTTCCGCAGGCTCCCTGATAATGGCCCCGTTCCGACTCACTGAAGGTGCCCGATGGAGCAGCCCGCCCTGGATTTCGACCTTCCCGCCTCCGGCGGGAAGCGCGTCAGGCTCGTTGATTTCAAGGGACGCGGCGTCGTCCTTTATTTTTATCCCAAGGACAGCACGCCCGGCTGCACCAGCGAGGGCCAGGATTTTCGCGACCTTTACCCCCAGTTCCAGGCCCTGGGCTGGGAGGTGTTCGGCATTTCCCGCGACAGCGTGAAATCCCACGAAAACTTCAAATCCAGACAGGCGTTCCCCTTCGAGCTGATTTCCGATCCGGAGGAAGTGGCCTGCGCCGCCTTCGCCGTCATGAAACTGAAAAACATGTATGGGAAACAGGTGCGCGGCATTGAACGCAGCACCTTCGCCATCGCCCCGGACGGAAGCATTGCCCGCGCCTGGCGCGGTGTGAAGGTGCCCGGCCACGCCTTGGCCGTCCTGGAGTTCGTTCGTACCCTTTGATCACCTACCCTCTACGCGGAGAATCTTTGATGGCTCGCAAGACCGGAACGACCAAAAAAGCCAGCAAGCAGCAGACCAAGCTGTTCGTCCTCGACACCAACGTTCTCCTGCACGACCCCACCTGCCTCTACCGCTTCCAGGAGCACGACATCTTCCTGCCCATGGCGACCCTGGAAGAGCTGGACCACAACAAGAAGGGCATGACCGAGGTGGCGCGCAATGCCCGCCAGGTCACCCGTTTTCTGGATGAGATCGTCAGCCCCGCCGAACTCAACATCCATGAAGGCGCGCCGCTGGCCGAGTTCAGCCACAAGGCCGCCACCGGCCGCTTGTTCCTGCAGACCCAGCCGGTGGTCAGCGGCATCACCTCGGTGCTGCCGGAAGGCAAGGTGGACAACCAGATCCTCGGGGTGGTGGCCTTCCTGAAGCAGGAACAGCCGGAGCGCCAGGTCATCCTGGTGTCGAAAGACATCAACATGCGCATCAAGGCGCGGGCCCTGGACATTCCCGCGGAGGATTACTTCAACGACAAGGTTCTGGAAGACACCGACCTGCTCTACAGCGGCGTGACGGAACTGCCGGCGGATTTCTGGGACACGCACGCCAAGGGCATGGAGTCCTGGCAGCGCGACGGCCGCTCCTACTACCGGCTCACCGGCCCGCTGTGCG
>CAIXFP010000390.1 GCA_903918705.1 uncultured Pseudomonadota bacterium | reverse complement strand
CTGCGCATCATCTTCCTCACCGCCAAGGATGACACCCTGGTCAAGCGGTTTTCCGAAACGCGGCGGCGGCATCCTCTCAATACCGGTGAGCGTTCCCTGGAAGAATGCATCCGCGAAGAGCGCGAAATGCTCGCGCGCATCTCGGAAAACGCCCACCTGATGGATACCAGCGACCTGTCCGCCAACACCCTGCGCGAATGGATCAAGGATTTCCTGCAACTGCATAGCGCCGGCTTCACCCTGGTATTCGAATCGTTCGGCTTCAAGCACGGCATCCCGATGGACGCCGACCTGGTGTTCGACGTGCGCTGCCTGCCCAACCCCCACTACAACCCCTATCTCAAGCAGCTCACCGGCCGCGATGCGCCGGTCATCGCCTTCCTGCAAAGCCACGATCAGGTGAAGGACATGCTGGATGACATCCGCGCCTTCGTCGCCAAGTGGCTACCGGCCTACATCAAGGACAACCGCAGCTACTTCACCGTGGGTCTGGGTTGCACCGGCGGCCAGCACCGGTCCGTGTATTTCGCGGAAACCCTGGCCGATTATTTCCGCGAGGCCCAGCAGGTGCTGATCCGGCATCGGGAGTTGTCCTGATGTACCGGAAACAGCCGTATCGTTCGGTCGGCGCAGGGGCGTACCCGCGAGCGGGCTGATGTTTCGCGAGCCATCCACCCGCCCGCGCCCCGGCGACTGGTTGATCCTCCTGGCCGGGCTCGCCCTGGTCACCGGTTTGTGGCTGCATCAGGCGGACAGCCTGGAAGGGCGAGTGATCGTGCGCCTGGATGGCCAGGTGGCGACGGAAGTCAGCCTGCGCCTGAATCGCCAGATCGACATCAAGGGCCCCCTGGGTGTGAGCCGCATCGAGATCCGAAACGGTCGCGTGCGCATCGCCAGCGACCCCAGCCCACGTCAACTCTGCGTCCGGCAAGGCTGGATCCCTCCGGGAGGCGCCGCCATCTGCCTGCCCAACCGGGTCAGCGTGGAGAACGCCGCCGCGGGTTACGACACCCTCAATTACTGAGTCGCCCATCCCGCTACCCGGAGCCTGGGGGCATGCCTCGAAACCGCCGGATTCGAGGTTCAGAACAATTCGATGGACCCGTCGTGCTGGGTGTCTTCCACGGCGCCTTCTCCCCGTAGCGCGCGGAAATCGCGCACCTGGTTGCGGCCGTGTTCCTTGGCGTAATACAGCGCCTTGTCGGCTTCCTCGATGATGCGGGTGGGCAGATCCTGGCGGTCGATCATGGTGTAGCCGATGCTGACCGTGACCTGGCCGACCTGGGGAAAGCGGTGGCTCTCCACATTGCCGCGCAGGCGCTCCAGCACCATGGCCGCCTGTTCCGCCGAAACGTCTTTCAGGACCACGATGAACTCCTCGCCGCCGTAGCGGAAGGAACGATCGTTGTCGCGCAGGGAGGCGCGCAGGATGTTGGCGAAAGTCAGCAGTACCTCGTCGCCGATCAGATGGCCGTAGGTGTCGTTGATGCGCTTGAACTTGTCCAGGTCCAGCACCGCCAGGTATTCCCCCTTGCCGGCGCCTTCGTGGTCGTCCTCGCGGCGGTCATGCAGGCGCGCGGTGAGGCGCGAAACTAGGTGCGACTCCAGCTTGCGGCGGTTGTGCAGGCCGGTAAGGGTGTCCTTCTCGCTGTCGCTCATCAGCTTCATGAAGTTCTGATACACCCGCACCATGCCCACCAGCAGGCGTTCGCTGACATCGGTCCAGCTCGGCATGCCCACAACCAGGACGCGGCGTCCGCCATCCTTGGCGGTTTCCATCACCGCCAGCATGTAGACCAAGTCCGGGGCTTCCACCTGGCGGAAATCGTATTCCGACATTTCCCTCGCCAGGGTGATCACACTCCCGGGCAGGGCCATGTCCTCGCCGCGGGACGGCAACACGGTCCGTGCCGCGGCGTTCACCGGCAGGTCCAGGAAAAAGCCGCACACCGGCTGCAACATCTCCCGCAGCGAGGCGAACAGGCTCAGTTCCAGGGAATGCTGGTCGCGCTGTTCGGTGATGGCGACGATGGTCTCCAGGAGAATGTCGTGATCCATGGTTTGCGGGCAGGGGGCATCGGTCATGGCAATTTCTCTTCCGGGTTCAGGAATCATCAGCCCGGCGGCAAGGCGGAACGCCCCACATGAATGCGGATGCGCCGCGGGCACACGCCATTAGCGGCAGCCAATCCCGAAGAGTTGAGGAGTTCCTGTATTTCCGGCATGGCATCAGGGCACCAGCAACAACGGCAACAACACCCACCAGGGGGTAAAGGATTCGACCCGGAACTGCACGGGGGCGCTGGCCGGTCCCTCGACCCCCTCGGCGCCCACGCCCTTGACCCGCAGCCAGTAGTCGCCCGGCTCCGGCTTTGTCAATTCGGCCCGGGTCGTGTCCACCTTAACGCTCCGCAAGGGTTTGACGAAGGTCGCGTCGGTGCTCAGTTCCACCTTGTAGGACTGGGCGTCGCCTCGCCAGGTCGCCAGCAACGGCGTGCTCTCCACCTGGACGTTGACGCCGGCGGGGGCATTGGGCGGCACGACGATGGGGCTGGTGGCACACCAGGCACCGGCCTGGCCGTCGCCCTCGATGCCGCGCACGCGCCAGAAATATTTACCCGCCTTGAGGGGCAGCACCAGGGTGGTGGACGCGGTTTCCCGGGTAACCTGGGGTGCCGCGAGATCGGCGGCGCCGCCCAGTTCCAGGCCATAGCGCGCCGCCCCCTTCACACCGCTCCAGACGAAGCGGGCCTGGCCGGCATCGGCGCTGGCCTGGACCGCGGGGGGATGTGGCAACGGCCGTACCGGGAAGGACCGGGTCGGCCCCCAGACGTGCTGTTTGCCGGCCGTGTCGATGCTGGCCAGGCGCCAGGCCCAGTCACCCTCCGCCAGGGTTTCCGTGTGCCGGGTCACCGCATCCAGGCGGCGTTCGATCAGGCCAGCGCCGAAATCCGGCGTCGGCGCGAGTTGCAGCACATAGCCGCTGGCCTCGGCAGCGGCGGCCCAGGACAAGTCCACATCGTTGCGATATTGGCGCTCCCCGGCGGCCGGAGCGAGGGCCTCGGGCGGCAGCGGGCGGGCGTCCAGTTCGAAGGCGTGGTCGCGGTTCGCCCCTTCCAGGCCGGCGGCGTCGATGGCGCGCAGGCGCAGCATGTAGCGGCCGTCGGGCGGGGCGTCGTTCCAGGTGATGGCCGGCTGTGGTGTGACATTGTCGAGCAAGACCGTGGCGAAAGTCGCATCCGTCGCCACCTGGGCGCGGTAGCCACGGGCATCCGGCACCGGGCTCCAGGCGAAGGCCAGGGGCAGGCGCTCCACCAGGGCGGGCAAGCCGTCCGCCACGGGCGCGGGCAGCAGCGGGCGCGGCGCCTCGGGCGGCTTGCCGGCTTCGGCCAGGGTGCCGTAGCCACCCTCCACCCGCACTTCCTGGCCCTGGGCCGCCACCGCCACGGTGCCCTGGAGCACTTCATTGCGCAGGGTCTTGCCGTCCTGGGCCACGTTGAGGCGGAAGTCGGTGCCGCGCAAGCCGGCCACCGCCACCGGGGTCTTCACCCGGAAGCCGCCGGCCGGAGAGAGTTGCTTCGAGGCATGGGCTTCCAGGCGGCCGCTGTCCAGGGACAGTTCGGTGGACACCATGCCGGTCTTGCCGTAGGCGGCCAGGCGGCCGAAAACCAGCTTGCTGGAATCCTGCTGGGTCAGCACGCCGCCGTCGGCGAAGCGGTAGGCCGCGCTGCTGCGCGGGCCGGTCAGCACGCCCTCGCCGCCGTTCAGAAGCGTTCCCGCCTTCAGCGGCTGGAACGAGCCGTCGCCGGCCTTGTAGCGGACATTGCCGGGCACCGCGGTGTCCGTGACCGGCGCCGGCGTCACCTTGAGCAGTTCCACGGG
>CAIXFP010000389.1 GCA_903918705.1 uncultured Pseudomonadota bacterium | reverse complement strand
GAGAATTGGCACTTGGACATAATCAAAACTTTCCGCCCGGCTTCGGGCCGATCCCGGTTTTTTTCTTCAAGGAAACAAAGACATGGCAACCCGTACCGAGCTTGCTAACGCAATCCGCGCCCTCGCGATGGACGCGGTGCAAAAGGCCAACTCAGGCCACCCCGGCGCCCCGATGGGCATGGCTGACATTGCCGAAGTGCTGTGGAACCACCACCTGCGCCACAACCCGGCCAACCCCAAGTGGCCCGACCGCGACCGCTTCGTGCTGTCCAACGGCCACGGTTCCATGCTGATCTACGCCCTGCTGCACCTGACCGGCTACGACGTCACCATCGACGACATCAAGAACTTCCGCCAGTTGCATTCCCGCACCCCCGGCCACCCCGAGTACGGCTACACCGCCGGCGTCGAGACCACCACCGGCCCCCTCGGCCAGGGCATCACCAACGCCGTCGGCATGGCGCTGGCCGAGAAGCTGATGGCGGAGCAGTTCAACAAGCCCGGCCACGACATCGTCAACCACAACACCTACGTGTTCCTGGGCGACGGCTGCATGATGGAAGGCATCTCCCACGAAGCCTGCGCCCTGGCCGGCACCTGGAAGCTGAACAAGCTGATCGCCTTCTGGGACGACAACGGCATCTCCATTGACGGCCACACCGACGGCTGGTTCACCGACGACACCCCGAAGCGCTTCGAAGCCTACGGCTGGAACGTGATCGCCGGCGTCGACGGCCACAACGCCGCCGCCCTGGAAGCCGCGGTGCAGAACGCCAAGCAATCCGACAAGCCCACCCTGGTCTGCTGCAAGACCATCATCGGCAAGGGTTCTCCCAACAAGCAGGGCGGCCACGACTGCCACGGCGCCCCCCTGGGCGACAAGGAAATCGCCCTGGTGCGCGAGACCATCGGCTGGCCCCACGCCCCGTTCGAGATTCCCGCCGACGTCTACGAAGGCTGGAACGCCCGCACCAAGGGCGAGGGCCTGGAAAAGCTGTGGAACAACAAGTTCGCCGAGTACGCCGCCCAGTTCCCCGCCGAGGCCGCCGAATTCACCCGCCGCATGAACGGTGAACTGCCGTCCGACTGGACCGGCCGCGTCCAGGCCGCCCTGGCCACCACCCTGGAAAAGGCCGAGACCGTTGCCACCCGCAAGGCCAGCCAGCTGGCCATCGAGCGCCTGGTTTCCACCCTGCCCGAGCGCGTCGGCGGTTCTGCCGACCTGACCGGCTCCAACCTGACCAACTGGCCCGGTTGCCATCCGATCCACCGCAACGCCGGCGGCAACTACATCTCCTACGGTGTGCGCGAATTCGGCATGAGCCACATCATGAACGGCATGGCCCTGCACGGCGGCATCTTCCCGTTCGGCGGCACCTTCCTGATGTTCTCGGAATACGCCCGCAACGCCCTGCGCATGTCGGCGCTCATGAAACAGCGCGTGATCTACGTGTTCACCCATGATTCGATCGGTCTCGGCGAAGACGGCCCGACCCATCAGCCGGTGG
>CAIXFP010000388.1 GCA_903918705.1 uncultured Pseudomonadota bacterium | reverse complement strand
TGCAATGTCGCCCGCGGCAACGAGAAGGGGCGCGTCGAAAATGCCGTTGGCTATGTCAAAAAGAACTTCCTCAACGGCGCCGACTTCCTCGACTTCAGCGCGGTGAACCCGGCCGCCGAAGTCTGGCTGGCAACCATCGCCAATGTGCGCCTCCATGGCGAGACGCATCGGCGGCCGGTGGATTTGTTCCAGGAAGAGCGGCCGCATCTGCATCCGCTCAATCCGCACCCCTACGACATCGGCCACATCACCAGCCAGCGCGCTTCGAAGCAGTTCCGTGTCGCGCTGGACAGCAACCACTATTCGGTGCCGGCCGAGTATGCGTGTCAGCGTGTGACGCTCAAGGCTTATCCCGATCGGGTGTGCATTTACCATCAGGACAAGCTGATCGCCCGGCACGTCCGCAGTTATGACCGGCACCAGGATATCGAGGATCCCGACCATCCCAAGGCGCTTCTGACGCAGCGGCGCAACGCCCGCGAGCAGCGCCTCCTGGTGCGCTTCCTGAGCCTGTCGCGCCAGGCTCAGGCGTATTACGAGGGGATCGAGCAGCGCCGCGTGAACCCGCGCCACCACCTGCGGAAGATCGTCGCCTTGAGCGAGATCTACGGCGTGGACGCGGTGGATCGGGCGATCCAGGACGGCATTGCCTTCGCCGCGTATAGCTGCGAGTACATCGCCAATATCCTGGAGATGCGGGCACGCAACACCGCATTGCCCAGCGCGCTGCAGCTCTCCCGGCGCCAGGATCTGCTGGACATCGAGATCGATCCGCCGGATCTGTCACTTTATGAGGGGCATGGCGATGCGCACTGACCGACTGGCCACTTCCGGCGATCCCGCCATCACCGAACCGCTGCACTGCCAGTTGGCGAGTCTCAAGCTGTCGTACGTGGTCGAGCACTTCGAGACCCTGGCCCAACAGGCCGGCGCCGAGCAGTGGCCGCACGTGGACTATTTGGCCCGCCTGATCGAGGGCGAGGCCCACCGGCGCGAGGACCGCAGCATCCAGCGACGGGTTGGGCTCGCCCGCTTTCCGGTGGTCAAGACCGTCGACCAGTTCGATTGGGGCTGGCCGAAGCAGATCAACCGGCTCCAGATTCAGAACCTGTTCCGCCTGCGCTTCATCGAGGACCAGGCCAACGTGATCTTCATCGCCAACGTCGGCCTGGGAAAAACCCATTTGAGCATCGCCCTCGGCCATGCCGCCTGCCTGCGTGGCTACCCGGTGCTGTTCACCACCGCGGTCGAACTCATCAACTCCCTCTCCGCGGCGCAGGCGCATGGCAACCTGAAGCGCGAACTGCGCAAGTATCTCCAGCCGCGCCTGTTGCTGATCGATGAACTCGGTTACCTGCCCATCGACAAACATGGCGCCGACCTGCTGTTCCAAGTCATCAGCGGGCGCTATGAGCGCGGCGCCATGCTCCTTACCACCAATCGCGCCTACAAGCACTGGCCTGAAATCTTCAACAACGACAGCACCCTCACCTCGGCGCTCCTGGACCGCCTGCTCCATCACGCCGAAACCGTCCTCATCGAGGGCAAAAGCTATCGCATGAAAGAACGGATCGAGGCCTGACTCGCGCCGCCTCCTGGTCCAGCTTCAATCACGGATTTCAAACCGCCAAGTTTCAACCGAAATTCACGCCGCCGCGCACACGTAGCCAGGGTCTGAGCTTACTCGTGTGAGTGAGCGCAGCATCATTGGAAGTTGCGTGCAGTACTGGTGCTATTGGGTGTGGGACTTCGTGATGCTGGGTAGGCCGTTGGCGAGATGTACTTCCACCGCCACTTCCGGCGCATCCATGCCCGCCAGGGCGCGGCTGGTGACAACGGCCAGGGACATGCAGGACTCCCGAATTTTTCAATTGGGCGGATATTCGGCTGAGTAGGGTGTGGCGGCAAGGGCTGCCCACGTTCATGGCG
>CAIXFP010000387.1 GCA_903918705.1 uncultured Pseudomonadota bacterium | reverse complement strand
TGGCGCGGCGCCTGATCGAGGCCATCAACCAACCCATCGACTTGTCGCAAGGCCGCGTCACGGTGGGCGCCAGCATCGGCCTGTGTGTCTACCCCGATGCCCGAAACACCCTGGAGCGCTGCATCCAGAAGGCTGACTCCGCCATGTACCAGGCCAAGAAGGCGGGCAAGAACTGTTACGTCATGGCGGATCACGAGCCATGACGCTCCTGTCCCAGCCCTATCCGCTGCTGGCCGCCAGTTCGCTCCTGATCGGGCTGGCGGCGGGGTTCGTCATGCATCGCGCGGATTTCTGCGTCACGGCCTGTTTCCGCGACGTCTTCCTGTTCCGCGACTTTTTCCTGATGCGGCAGATGGTGCTGCTGGTGGCTGTCAGCGCCGTGCTGTTCGAGGCCGGCCGCCTGAGCGGCGTCATCGCCCTCTACCCGTTTCCCCTGCTGGGGCCGCCGTCCCTGGGCAATATCCTGGGCGGCTTCGTCTTCGGCATCGGCATGGTGTTGGCGGGGGGCTGTGTCTGCGGCAGCTTGTTCAAGCTGGGCGCCGGCAGCGTCGCCAGCGGCTTGGCGGTCGTGGGCATGCTGGCCGGGTCGGCCCTGTACGGCGAATTTCATCCCCAGTGGATTGCCTTTGCCGGGCAGGCGCTGTTGCGTCCGACGGCCATCACCTTGCCGCAATGGCTCGGCCTGGCGCCGGCCTGGCTGGTGCTGCCCGCCGCGGCGGCCGTCGGCGTCTGGCTCCGGCGCGAATTCCGCCACGGCCGCATGCGGCGGCCCTGCCACGCCGCGGGCCATCTGGCGCCCTGGCGAGCGGCGGTGTTGCTCGCGCTGCTGGGCTTTGCGTCCGCCGTGGTCATCGGCATGCCCATGGGCATCACCACTGCCTATGCCAAGCTGGGGGCGGGCATCGAGGCGCTGTGGGCGCCGGGCCACGTCCACGCCCTGGCCTATTTCTCCCTGCAACCGCTGCATTACATTCCGCCCTTTTCCGACCGCATTGTCAGCGGCGGCCCGGGACCGGCCCTGGACGCCATCGCCGCGATCCAGTATCCGCTGCTCCTGGGCATCGTCGCCGGCGGCTTTATCGCGGCGCGCAGCCTGGGCGAAGGGCGCCCGCGATGGCGCCTGCCGTTCCGGCAGGCGGTTTCGGCGCTGGGAGGAGGACTATTGCTCGGCTTGGCGGCGCGCATGGCGCCGGCCTGCAATGTCTGGCACCTCTGGGCGGGGTTGCCGATCCTCGCCCTGCAAAGCCTGCTCTTTCTCGTCGGCCTGCTGCCCGGCACCTGGCTGGGCGCGCGCCTGCTCACCCGCTTCGTGGTAATTTGACGGCCATGACCCAGACACACCATCTCGACATCCGCGGCCAGATCTGCCCTTCCTGCCTGCTTCTGACCCTCAGGGAATTCAACCGGAACGCCGCCGCCATCCGCGCCGGTAGCTGCGAGGTGGAGATCGTGACCGATGACCGCCAGGCAACCGCGTCGATTCCCGCGACCGCGGACCGCATGGGCTTCGTCACTGAAGTGGCGCATCGGGAGGACGGCTATCACATCCGCGTCTTCGCCGGCGGCTGAGGTGGCGATGGCCGACGCCGTCCTGCCCCAGGATCTTCTGCGTTACATCCGCGACAAGGTCGACCAGCTCCTGACGGTGATGGGCACAGTGCCGCTGCGGCCCGAGGAACTCGACGACGCGACCCTGCTGGCGCTGGATCCCATCGGCATCATCGCGGACTCGTTCGGGGAGATGCTCGGCCATCTCAATGAGACCAATCGCAGCCTGTCCCTGGCCAGTGCGGAAATTCGCGCCATTCTCGACAGCCTGGGCGCGGCGGTGCTGGTGCTCGACGCGCGGGGCCGGGTGGAGGACTGCAACCCACGCGCCATCGCCTGGTTTTTCGGCGGCCGCCCGCGGCGCGAAGTGATCGGCCGCCTGGCCGGGGAGTTGTGTGGTTGCCCCGATTTCCTCCAGCAGGCTTGCGCCCAAACGGGCGGCACCAACCGCACGCTGCTGCGCGACGACCGCGACTTGCAGGTCGTCGCTTCGCGCATTCTCGACGACAGCGGCTGCCAGTCGAAGACGGTACTGCTGTTCACCGACATCACCCAGCGGGTGATGGAATCCCAGGAATTCGCCCTGGTGAGCTTCGCCATGAACCGCGTCGGCGAAGCCGCCTACCTGGTGGGCGAGGATGGCTGCTTGCGCTACGTGAACGCCGAGGCCTGCAGGGTGCTCGGCCACTGCCGCGACGAACTGCTGAAACGGCGGATCATCGACATCGACGGCGTCGCCACCACTCAGGAGCAATGGACCGCCACCTGGGACTTCATGAAGTCCCGCAATGCTTACACCTTCGAGAGCCTGCACCGGAGAGCGGATGGCGGCGTCTTTCCGGTGGAGGTCAACGCCAACTATTTCGAGTTTGCCGGCCAGCCCTACATCCTCGGCCTGGCGCGGGACATCTCCGAGCGCAAGCGGGCCGAAACCGAACTGCGACTGGCCGCTGCGGCCTTCGAGTCGAACCAGGGCATCATGATTACCGACGCCCAGGGCGTGATCCTGCGGGTCAACCGGGCCTTTGCCGAGCTTTCGGGGTATCCGGCCGAGGAGATCGTCGGCGGCACCCCCCGCCTGTTCAAATCCGGTCGCCACGACGCGGCCTTCTATGCCGCCATGTGGGACGACATCCGGCAAACCGGCGCCTGGCAGGGTGAAATCTGGGACCGCCGCAAGAACGG
>CAIXFP010000386.1 GCA_903918705.1 uncultured Pseudomonadota bacterium | reverse complement strand
GCTGCTGTGGACCGCCCTGGTGGCCGGCTCCCTGTTCTGGAACCTGCGGCGCGAGCACGACGCCCATGCCCTGGTGGAAACCCGGCTGGGCGCCGGCACCACCTTCCGCCTGTTCTTCCACCCCGCCAGCGGCCACGCGCCGGAAGCCGTGGCGCGGCAGGCCGCCTCCAGCCGGGAGACCGGGGGCCGCCACATCCTGGTGGTGGACGACGAGGCGCCCCTGGGCCGGCTGCTGGGCGAGGTGCTCGACGCCAACGGCTACCGCGCCACGGTGCACAGCAACCCCCTGGCGGCCCTGGCGGCGTTCCGCGACGACCCCGCCGCCTTCGACGCCGTCATCACCGACCAGACCATGCCGGGCATGACCGGGGTGGAACTGGTGCGGGCCCTGCAGGCCATAGCACCGAACCTGCCGCTGTTCATGGTCAGCGGCTATTCCGACAAGGTGGACGCCGAATCCGCGGCAGAACACGGCATCCAGCGCTTTTTCTACAAGCCGGTGGAAAGCCGGGTATTGCTGGCCGCCTTGCGCGAGGCCCTGCCGTGAGGCGCGCCGAACGTCGTGCCACGGCGCCGCGCGGCTGACCCATGGCCATGGCCTTCCCTCGTCGCAATTCCCAGGCCTGGCTGATCATGCTGCTGTGGACCGCCCTGGTGGCCGGCTCCCTGTTCTGGAACCTGCGGCGCGAGCACGGCATGATGCTGGAGCGGGCCACGGCCGAGGCGCGCGCCAACTTCAACAAGGACCTCTCCTTCCGGCGCTGGGCCTCCGGCCATGGCGGCGTCTACGTGCCGGTCACCGCCACCCAGCAACCGGTGCCCTGGCTGGCCCATCTCAAGGAACGCGACGTCGTCACCCAGGACGGTCGCCGCCTGACCCTGCTCAACCCCGCCTCCATGCTGCGCCAGGTGATGGACCGCTATACCGCCGACTACGGCATCCGCGGCCGCATCACCGGCCTCAAATACCTCAATCCCGGCAATGCTCCGGACCCCTGGGAACGCGCCAAGATGCTCGACTTCCAGCGCGGGCTCTACCAGGAAGCCACGGAGGTGGCCGAGATGGACGGCCAGCCCTACCTCCGCTACCTCAAGGTGATGAAGATCGAGAATGCCGGCTGCATCCGCTGCCACGCCATCCTCGGCTTCACCCGGATCGGTGAATTCCGCGGCGCCATCGGCGTCAACGTCCCCCTGGCGCCGTATCTCGCCGACTATGCCGGCACCCGCGACGCCCGGATTTTCAACCACGGCGCCGTCTGGCTGCTGGGCCTGGGCGGCATCGCCTACGCCGCGCGGCGCCAGCGGCGCCTGCTGGCGCAACTGCGGGAGAGCGAAGCACATTACCGGCAGTTGTTCGATGGCGCCCGCGACATGGTCCACTGCGTCGATGCCGAGGGCCGGCTGCGCGAAGCCAATCCGGCCGAACTGGAAAGCCTGGGCTACCAACGCGCCGAATTGATCGGCAAGCCCCTGCGCGACCTCACCGCGCCGGATTGCCGCGCCCACGCCGACGCGGTCCACGCGCGCCTGCGCGAGGGCGCCAGCCAGCTTTACGAAACCACCCTCCTCGCCCGCGATGGCCGCCGCGTCGACGTGGAAGCCAGCGCCATCCCGGAATTCGCCAACGGCCGCTTCGTCGGCTGCCGCGCCATCCTGCGCGACATCGGCGAGCGCAAGGCGGCCCAGGCGGAGCGGGAACGCCTGCAGACCCAGTTGCTCCAGGCCCAGAAGATGGAGGCCCTGGGCCAGTTGACTGGCGGCATCGCCCACGACTTCAACAACATCCTGGGCGCGGTGCTGGGCTATACCACCCTCACCCTGGACCGCTACCGGGCCGACCTGCCGGACAAGGCGGTCAGCTACCTGAGCGAAGTGCAACAGGCCGGCGAGCGCGCCCGCGACCTGGTGGCCAAGATGCTGGCCTACAGCCGCGGCAGCCACAGCGAGGCGCGGATCCTGGAGCCCGAACCGCTGCTGCGGGAAGTGGTGCGCATGCTGGCCGCCACCCTGCCCTCCAGCCTGGAAATCAGCATCCAGGCGGCCGCTGAGGTGCCCGCCATCCGCATCGACCCGCTGCGCCTGCATCAGATCCTGACCAATCTCATCCTCAATGCCCGCGATGCCCTCGAAGGCCAGGGCAAGGTGACACTGAGCCTGGGCTACAGCCGCGGCATCGACGCCCATTGCAGCGCCTGCCACCAGGTGGTGCGGGGCGAATACGTCGAGGTGGCGGTGCGCGACGACGGCCCCGGCATCCCGCCCGAGGTGCTGCCGCGCATCTTCGACCCCTTCTTCAGCACCAAGCCGGTGGGCAAGGGTACGGGCATGGGCCTGGCCATGGTCATGGGCATCCTGCAGGAAGCCGGCGGCCACGTGCTGGTGGAAACTGCGCCGGGCGCGGGCACCGTCTTCCGCCTGTTGTTTCCGCCGGTGGCGGGGAAGGAGACATCATGAGGAGTGTTCCGGGCAGATGTGCCCCCCCCTTGAGCCAAGGGGGACGGGGGGGAGCAGCCCTCCTCCTCGCCGCTTTTCTACTGGCGGGCTGCGGCCGCGAGGCGCCCGCTCCGGGGCCGCAATTCTCCGAGCGGCCGGCCCTGTCCCAGGCCGAAAAGGTCTACGTCCTCGGCGTGCACCCGCTGCATAACCCGCAGATGTTGTTCGACCACTTCCAACCCCTGGTGAAATATCTCAACCGCCGCCTGATGGGCATGGAAATCCGCCTGGAGGCTTCCCGCGATTACCCCAGCTACGACGAGAAACTGCTGTCCCGGCACTTCGATCTGGCCATGCCCAATCCCTATGAGGCGGTGGAAGCGGAACGCCACGGCTACCGCTTCTTCGCGCGCTGGAACAACGATGCCGATTTCCGCGGCCTGTGTCTGGTGCGCAAGGACAGCGGCATTCGTCGCGTGGCCGATCTCAAGGGCGGCAAGGTGGCATATCCTGCCCCATCGGCCCTGGCCGCCACCATGATGCCCCAGTGGTATCTCAAGCAGCATGGCCTGGAAACGGGCCGGGATGTCAGCAGCCGTTATGTCGGCAGCCACGAATCCGCCATCCTCAACGTCCTCCAGGGCAGCACCGCCCTGGGCTGCACCTGGCCGCCGCCCTGGCGTATCTTCCAGAAAAAGCACCCGACCGAGGCGGCGCAACTGGCGCCCCTGTTCCAGACGGAAACCCTGCCCAGCGTCGCGGTGATGGCCCGCGCCGACGTGCCGGCGCCCCTGGTGGAACAACTGCGCGGCCTGCTGCTCCACCTGCACGAAAACGAGGAAGGCCGCAACATCGTCGCCACCATCGGCATTCCCGGCTTCATCCCCGCCGACCACACCACCTATCAGCCGGTGAGCGAGTTCATCGCCCGCTTCACCGAGCAGATGCGCGCCCCCCGGGCGGAACAATGACCGGGAAACTGCGCGCCTACTGGTCGGCCAGCCTGCCGCGACGCCTCCTGGCTGGTGGCGTCGGCCTGTTCGTGCTGACCCTGAGCCTGGCCTCGGCCCTGCAATACGCCCAGTTCCAGCGTTTCATCGACAGCCGCGCCCAGGCCCGCGCCCTGGCCCTGGCGGACAACCTGGCGGTGAGCAGCCGGGTCTGGATGCTCTCCAACGATCTCGCCGGCCTCCAGGAAATCGCCCGGTCCATGAAGGATTTCCCCGACCTGCGCTACGCCATGCTGATCGCCCCGGACGGCCGCGTCCTGGCCCATAGCGACCGGGTCCACAGCGGCAAATTCCTGAGCGACGCGGCCAGCCTGGCCATGCTGGCCGGCCCGGCCCAGCCCAAGCTGATCCCGGAGGGCGGCGAGGTGATGGACGCGGCGGCGCCGATCCTGGCGGATGGCCGGGTGATCGGCTGGGCGCGAGTCGGCCTCGGCCTCGACTTCATGCGGGTATTCCGCAACGAAGTCCTGCGCAAGGGAGCGATGCTGCTGCTGCTCTCCACCGTTTTCGGCGGCGCGGCGCTGTGGTGGCTGACCGGCGGCCTGATGCGCGGCCTCGACCGCCTGATGCGGGGGGTGCGCCGCCTGGAAGCGGGGGAACGCGGGCCGGAACTGGTGCCGCTGCGCGGTAGCGACGAGCTGGCCCGCCTGGCCCAGGCCTTCAACGCCCTCTCCGCCGGCCTCGACGCCCGCGAGCGGGCGCTGCGCGACAGCGAGGCGCGCCTGCAGTTCGCCCTGGAAGGCTCCAATCTGGCGGTGTGGGACTGGAACGCACGCAGCGGCAAGATCTATTTCTCGCCGCGCTGGAAAGCCATGCTGGGCTACGGCGACGAGGAAATCGGCGACGACCTCTCGGAGTGGGACAGCCGTGTACACCCGGAGGATCGCGCGCGCTGCCACACCGATGTGGAACAGTATTTCCGCGGCGAGACCACGGCTTATGCCAATGAACACCGCTTGCGCGCCCGCGACGGCACCTGGCGCTGGATGCTGGCGCGCGGCACGGTCATCGAGCGGGACGCGGCGGGCAAGCCGGCGCGCGTGGTCGGCACCCACCTGGACATCACCGCGCAACGCGCTGCCGAAGCCGAGCACGCCCAATTGCAGCAACAGTTGCAGCATGCCCAGAAGCTGGAAGCCATCGGCCAGCTCACCGGCGGTATCGCCCACGACTTCAACAACATCCTCGGCGCCATCCTGGGTTACACCGGGCTTACCCTGGACCGCTTCCGGCCACAACTGCCGGACAAGGCGGTGGGTTACCTGAACGAGGTGCAGAAGGCGGGCGAGCGGGCCCGCGACCTGATCCAGAAAATGCTGGCCTTCGCCCGCGGCAACGGCGGCGAAGCCCAGGTGCTGGACCCGCGCCCCCTGGTCAAGGAAGTGATCAAGATGCTGGCCGCCACCTTGCCGTCCAGCCTGGAATTGCGGGAAAACCTGGCGGGGGAGGTGCCGAACCTGCGCATCGACCCGGTGCAGTTGCACCAGATCCTCACCAACCTGGTGATCAACGCCCGCGACGCCACCGGCGGCCAGGGCCACATCGAGGTTGGCCTGCGCCTCAGCCGCCTCGACAGCCAGGTCTGCGATGTCTGCCACCAGCCGGTGCGCGGTGAGTTCGTCGAGCTGTATGTGAAGGACGACGGCAGCGGCATCCCCGGCGAAGTGTTGCCCAAGATCTTCGACCCCTTCTTCACCACCAAGGAAGTGGGGAAAGG
>CAIXFP010000385.1 GCA_903918705.1 uncultured Pseudomonadota bacterium | reverse complement strand
GCCGTGGAATGGGTGTCCAGGTTGCGTGGAATACGCAATTTCAGTCCGCCGGGCAGCAAGCCTGCCTTTCGCCCTAGTTGATTCGGCCGTCGCATTGCGGGTTGAGGCGACGGCGATTCATTACAACGTCCTGCCCATGGTTGAGGGCTATTCGTCTTCAGCCTCATCTCGGAACCATGTAGCCCATTCCTCCTGCCGCTCCAGCAGCGCCTTGGCGACCGCATGGTCGACTGGTCGGTTAAGCTGGGCCAGGACGTGATTCAAGGGCACAAGAGATACCGCCTGACTCTCCCATCCCATGGCCGTTGGAGTGCCGCCGACCCGGCGGGCGAGGTAGTAGCGGGTAAAAGTCTCGGTGCGTTTTGAGTCGGCCAGGAAGCCGAACGGCTCCACCAGCAGCCCGGATTCCTCATGTGCTTCACGCACGGCGCCGATGCGCAGCACTGATTTCTCGGCATGCCCCTTCGGAAACGTGCAGGTGTAACCGGCCCACCCGTTGGTCGGGTGGACGACCCAGACCCGCCCGTCGGGTTCCACGATGACGGCCCCTGCGGCGGGATTCAGCCCCGCGGGACAGTGGTACTTCGGCTCATGGAAATCGAACGTGTCCGCCAAGCGCAGATAATCGGAGTCGCTTGCCATCGCTTTCTGCAGGGCGATACCGCTGAGCCAGTTCGGGTACATGCCACCGGGCACGAAGGTGGCGATGGCTCCTGGGTCTTCCCAGGAATCGGGTGGCGTCGGGGTATGGGGATGCTTGATATGGACGGTTTTCCCCGTCTCACCCGGGCAGGGGTGGGTGTACGGGTCGAGTGCTATGGACATTTATTCATCCTCTTCGCCTTCGATGACGACGGGTTGCCAGCGGTAATCCAGCAGGGTCTGACCGGGATGGAGTACGGAAGCGGTGCCAAGCAGGACTGTCTCGACGAATTCCTGGAGGCGATGCAGCTGCTGTAGGGCATCCGGCCAATGAGCGGTCCCGTCCTGTAGATAGCCCTCAAGCAAACGGCCGATGGCGAGCGAGATGGCTGCGGCAGACTCCAACATGACAAACTGCATCGACTCGCCAGCGCAGTATTCGACGTTCAGATTAAAGCGGGCGATGGCAGACTGGCCCAGTTGGTCGACGCTGTGCCAGGGCATGGCGGTGTAGGCAGGATCGTTTCCCGAGAAAACGCGGGTGATCCGCTGTACCTCTGCATCCACTTCGGATGGTGAAACTGCCGGCATGGATTTGTCGTGCAAGTGCCCCCACCAGCCGACCTTGGCCGCGAACAAGGGCGCCAAAGCATCACGCACGACCTCAGGCGAGCCCAGATAGTTCGGCTGTGAGGCCAGCATCATGCTCTGGATGAACCCGTCAACTTCAGGCTCATCCAGCGGTTGGAGGAGATCTCGAATGAGATCTTCTACCAGCTTCAAATCCACCCCGTCCTCCGTATTGCCGTATTGATCTGGATCGCGGTTCACGATGACATCCGCCACGGACGCGCCTCCGGTCGAGTCGAACGTGAAACCCACGTCGCAGATCAGGAGGCCGGTCCAGCTTCGATGCATCCTCAGGCGGTCACCGGTGAAGTAAAGGAACCACTTCTGCTCCATCACGGTGGGGAAGAATCCGCGCTGGATCTTGTCCATCTCCTCGGCTTTGTAGCTAAGCCGCGGATACAGAACCGTGTGGCGCGGCGGCATTTCGTGCAGTTCGTTCCAATCTTCCGGCTGCACCCGAGCGTGTTCCTTGTAGGGAATCGCGGCGACCGATTTCTCGGCGGCATCAAGGATCGCAAGATCACGGTCACGCCCCTTGGCGTTTGGAGTCTGTCTAATCAATTCGCGGGCTTTGTCGAACTCCACCCAACGCATGCTGGCCGTCTGCCATCCTGGTCTCGTCGGCGGATGCTTGGCATCCATCACGTAGTAAGTCGTTGAGGATGCTGATCCTTTGAACAGGCCCGGCACGCTGATGCGGATCGTTGCCTCGTACCCCGTCTTCTCCTGAACAGCGCGCACGGCTGCGTCGCGCGGCGATTCCCCAGGTTTGGCCGCGGTCTTGGCAAAGGTCCAGGCGTATCCGCCGTGGTGCTTGGTTGGCTCACGCAGGAGCACCCTCTTGCCACCGCTGACGACCACGCCACCGTAGCTATCAGCCGACGGCTCCTTGTCTGCAAACGCCGGATCGGTCTGCAGCTTGTAGATAACCGACCAGACGTCGTGATAGAGCGCTGAGCGCGCGTGGCCCTGGCGCTTCGCGACCTCCGACTTGAAGTTGCTGTAATCCAACCCGTCCACCATGCGAGCCATCGCCGCCGACACCTCGGTGCGAAGAGCCGTTGCACGAAAGCGGTAGTCGGTGTCTGAGCTCTCTATGATCGGGCCCAGGTCGGGGAGATAGTGCTGCTTGAGTGCAGTAAGGTCGCTGCGCACACGAGCACGGATGGTCAGCGTGCCCGTCTTCTTGTCGCCGGGTTTCTGCACGATGCTAAAGAACCCAATGGGGGTGATGAGCCACATGTCCCGCTCCTGTTGTTGATGTCGTTGAAGTGGTAGCTTGCCATTGGCCGGGCTCAAATACTGAGCTCCACGAACAATTACTGCAGGTGAGCGCCATGAACCGCAGCGAACGCTTCTATCGCATTGACCAGCTTCTGGCGGCCCGTGGCGTCATGACCCGGCAGTCACTGCTGGATGAGTTGGGCATTTCCTGGTCGACGCTGAAGCGTGATCTGATGTACCTGAAGGATCGCTTCCACGCGCCCATCGTGTTCGACCGCGAGGCGGGCGGTTATCGCTTCGCCAAACCCGAGATCGGCCCCAAGTACGAATTGCCGGGGCTCTGGTTCAATGGCGATGAGACCCACGCCTTACTGACCATGCACCAACTGCTCACGGAGCTGGAGCCGGGTCTACTGACACCGCACATTGAGCCCCTGCTTTCGCGCCTGGAGGCCATCGTCAGCAAGGACGGCCAACAGTTCGACGATATAGCCGATCGCATCCATCTCGCGCGCATCGGCATGCGTCGCAGGAACCCCGCCCATTTCGGTGTGGTGTCGCGGGCCACGCTGTCACGCAAACGCATTCGCGTCCGACATTACAACCGGGGCACAGACGAGCATTCCGAGCGCGAGTTGTCGCCACAGCGTCTCGTGTTCTACCGCAGCAATTGGTACCTGGAAGCCTGGTGCCATAACCGAAATGCGCTGCGCCGCTTCTCGGTGGACGCCTTCGAGGAGGTTGAACTGCTCGATCAGCCCGTCAACGAAGTCGCACCGGCCAAGCTGAAGGAAGCATTCGGCGACAGCTATGGAATCTACGGTGGAAAGCCGAAGCATCGCGCCATCCTGCGGTTCTCCGCGGCTGCGGCGCGCTGGGTGGCGGACGAGGAGTGGCATCCTGAACAGGTCGGACGCTTGGAGCCGGACGGCCGCTACTTCCTGGAAGTGCCCTATGCCGACGAAACGGAGTTGATGATGGACATCCTGCGCCATGGGCACCATGTGGAGGTGTTGGCGCCTGCGGAGCTACGTGGTGCGGTAGGCAAGGTGTTACGAGAAGCGGCACTGCAGTACCCAGACCATGGTGGCCAGCGTTGATCACCGTGGGCGTATGGGCTCAACTTATGGGCCTCGCATGAGATAGCCTGGCATCATGACCACAATGCAAGGCAGAGACCATGTTCAGACCAACGATGTTAAGCCTGGTCTTGGCAACATCGCCATTTGCCGGTGCCTCGTCTCTCTATGTGGACGCCACCATCACCACCGTGACCCCGCAGTACGTTATGGAGAAGCAACCGGTGGAGGTCTGCACCCAGGTCGTAGCGCGATACCGGCAGCCATCACGCGACAGCTCTGGTGCCGGGGCTGGGGTGATCATGGGCGGAATGCTTGGAGCGCTTGTCGGGCCGTATGGCGCTGTCGCTGGAGCATCCCTTGGAGCCGTGCTCGGGGACCAGGAAGAAGCCGCTGAAGTTGCTGCTGGGGTTCCTGTTCCAGTCTATGAGAGACATTGCGAGACGGAGTGGCGAGAGGTCAGGCAGCGCATCGTCAACTACCGCATCGAG
>CAIXFP010000384.1 GCA_903918705.1 uncultured Pseudomonadota bacterium | reverse complement strand
GTGGTGCGCGAGATTTTCCACAGCAGCCACAAATCCATCATCGCCATCCGCACGCCCTGCTCCACCGACTTCAGCGCAGCCGCGCAGGCCGCGGCGCGCTTCGTGGATTTGCCGCTGCGCTGGATGGACGCCGACCTCGCTCACCTGGAAGCGGTTCTCGCCGAGGCGATCCAGCGCAAACAGGAAACCTCGCCATGACCAGCGACGCCCTTCATCACGAGCTGGAACATTTAAAGGAGCGCAACCGGCGCCTGGCCGAGGACAAGGCCTATCTGCAACTGCTCATCCGCCTGATCGAGACCCTCAACCCACAGCCCGGTATCGAACACATGGTGACCTCGATGTTGACCAACATCGTCAACACCATCGGCGGCACCAACATCCGGCTTTGGTACTGGCTGGGGGAGGAGATCCGCTACGTCGATTTTCTCGGTGATAGCCGGGGGGTGGCAGCCATCGACGACCCCCTGGCCCGGCAGGCCAGCGAGAGCGGCCGTTTCGTCGAGCAGGCGGAACAAGCCGCGCAGGCCCTGATGATCGAAGACGCCGTTCCGGGAGCCTGGACCTGGGCCTTTCCGCTCCTGGCCGGCCAAGAACGGGTCGGCGTCATCAAGCTGGAAAATCTCCACCTCAGCGGTGCCCGCCTGCGCGAATACCTGCCCATTTTCTTCAGCCACGCCGCCCTGATCCTCAACAACGAAGTACGCAATACCCTGCGGCTGCGCGCCGAGGAAGAGCACCGGTCCACCACCCGCCTGCTCGATTCCATCGTCGAGAACATCCCCAACATGATCTTCCTGAAGCGCGCCTCCGACCTGCGCTTCGTGCTGTTCAACAAGGCCGGGGAACGCTTGCTGGGCTTCGACCGGGGGGAGCTTCTGGGCCGGAACGACTACGACATGTTCCCCAAGGAGCAGGCGGAATTCTTCATCGCCAAGGATCGCGAGGTCTTGATTTCCAGCGGCGTTACGGATGTGCCGGAAGAGATCATCACCACCCATCAAGCCGGCCAGCGCATTCTGCACACCAAGAAACTGGCCCTGCGCGACAGCCGGGGCGAGGCGGAATATCTGCTGGGCATTTCCGAAGACATCACCGAGATGAAGCGCAACGCCGAGGAACTGGAGCGCCACCGCCACCACCTCGAACGCCTGGTGGAGGCACGCACCGCCGAATCGACCCTGGCACGGGAAGCCGCCGAAGCCGCCAATCAGGCCAAAAGCGTGTTCCTGGCCAACATGAGCCACGAGATCCGCACGCCGATGAACGCCATCCTGGGCCTCACCCATCTGCTGCATAACGGGGCCACGCCGGAGCAGGTGGAACGCCTGGACAAGATCGACGGCGCCGGCCGCCACCTGCTTTCCATCATCAACGACATCCTGGACATCTCCAAGATCGAAGCGGGCAAGTTGCAACTGGAGCAGAACGATTTCGCCCTCGACGCCGTCCTCGACCACGTGCGCTCCCTGATCGCCGATTCAGCCCAGGCCAAGGGACTGCGCGTGGTGGTGGATGGCGACGGCGTGCCGATCTGGCTGCGCGGCGACGCCATGCGGCTGCGCCAGTCCCTGCTCAACTACGCCAGCAACGCGGTCAAGTTCACCGAACAAGGCTCCATCATGCTGCGCGCCCAACTACTGGAAGATCGGGACGACGCCTTGCTGGTGCGCTTCGAGGTCAGCGACACCGGCATCGGCATCGCCCCGGACAAACTGGAACGCCTGTTCCATGCCTTCGAACAGGCGGATACCTCCACCACGCGCCGCTACGGCGGCACCGGCCTGGGGCTGGTGATCACCCGACGCCTGGCGACGCTGATGGGCGGCGAGGTCGGCGCCGACAGCACACCGGGCGCGGGGAGCACCTTCTGGTTCACCGCCCGCCTGCAACACGGCCACGGCATCCTGTTCCGCCACCCGGCGGAGGACAGCGATGCCGAAACCCGACTGCGCCAGTTGCAGGGCGGGGCGCGCCTGCTGCTGGCGGAAGACAACGCCATCAACAGCGAGGTGGCGCTGGAGTTGCTGCATGGCGTCGGCCTGGCGGTGGACACGGCGGTGGACGGCCTGGAAGCCCTGGAGAAGGCGAAACGGCATGCGTTCGACCTGATACTCATGGACATCCAGATGCCCAACATGGACGGACTGGAAGCCACCCGAGCCATCCGCGCCCTGCCCGGCCGGCAAACGGTACCGATTCTGGCCATGACCGCCAATGCCTTCGACGAGGACCGCCGCGCCTGCGAGGAAGCGGGCATGAACGACTTCATCGCCAAGCCGGTGGACCCCGGCGCCCTCTACTCGGCCTTGCTGAAGTGGCTGCCCCATCGCGCCGTCGCGGCCGCCCCGCCGCCCGCCGCCGTGGCATTGCCCCCGGCTGCCAGACGGGCGCCGGGGCCGGCTTGTGAAGTGTCGCTGGCCGGCCTGGCCGGGCTGCCCGGCCTCAACGTGAGCCGCGGCCTCGCCGCGGTGCGCGGCAAGACCGCCAGGTATCTGGAACTGTTGCACCTGTTCGTCGAATCTCACGCTGAAGACATGGCCCGACTGGCGGCTTGCCTGGCCGTGGCGGACCACGCCTCCGCCCAGCGTCTGGTTCATAGCCTCAAGGGCGCGGCGGGCACCCTGGGCGTGGAGGGTCTGGCGAACATCGCCCTGCGTCTGGAGGAAGCCTTGCGGGTCGATCGGGATACGACTCAGCGCGGCCACGCCATCGATTCCAACATGGAGGCGATCGGCCTTGAATTCTCCCGACTGGCGGCCGCCTTGCCCGTGCCGCCGGCTCCCGCCGCGACCGCCCCGCCAGCGGACGCGGCGAGCGTGGGCCGGGTGCTCGACGCCCTGGGCGCCCGCCTGGCCCAGGGCGACTTTTCCGCTCTGGCGCTACTCCAGGAGCAGGCCGATCTCCTGCGCGCGGCACTGGGCGAGCGCTACGACGAGATCGCGCGGCAGATCAAGGGTTTCGACTTCGTCGGCGCGGTGGCGACCTTGGCCGCCCTGCGCCGCGGGCAGTGAATCGCCACGGCGAATCCAGACCCGTCGGCATAGATTGGGCAAAGCGCGGCGTGCCCAACCTACGGCTTGCGGTTTCAACTGCCGGATTCAGGATCACTTCAGCTTCTTGAGCCCCATCACCCCCAGCACGTATTTCTCATACAGGGGTTCGGTGGTGCCTTTCTTCATCTTGCGCAGGAAATACTTCTCGAAGGCGATCTTGGCCAGGTGCACCCACTTGCCTTCCTTGAACCAGTTCACGTTGCGCGGCGGGATCTGGGGCAGGGCGACGAAGGCCGCACCCGTGTCGCCGAAGTCGGCCAGACAGATCGCGTTCCAGGTGGCTTTCTGGTCCGGCTGCTTGCCGTCCAGTACGGCGCGGATGTTATGGGCCGCTGCACGCACCATGGTTTCGATCATGTAGCCGGTCTTGGGCGCGCCGGTGGGCACCGGGGTGGCTTCCACCGGGGGGATGGCGACGCACACACCCACGCTGTAGATGTTCTGGAACTTGGGATTGCGCTGGAACTCGTCGATGCTGATGAAGCCGCGCGGGTTGGTCAGGCCCTCGATACCGAACACCGCGTCGATACCCTTGAAGGCGGGCAGCATCATGGAGTACTTGAAGGGCAGGACGTGCTCCTTCTTGGGCGAGCCGTCCTCGTTGTGCTCCAGGACGTGCATCTTGCCTTCTTCCACCTTGGTGACCTTGGCGTTGCAGATCCACTTCACATGGCGGTGGCGCATGGCGGATTCCATCAGGCCTTTCGAGTCGCCGACACCGCCCAGGCCGAGGTGGCCGATGTAGGGTTCGGCGGTGACGAAGGTCATCGGCACCTTGCTGCGGAGGCGGCGGCGGCGCAGGTCGGTGTCCATGATGAAGGCGAACTCATAGGCCGGGCCGTAGCAGGAAGCGCCCTGCACCGCGCCCACCACCACGGGACCGGGATCCTTGACGAACTCGTCCCATTTCTTGCCCGCTTCGATGGCGTGGTCCACATGGCAGACCGAGCTGGTGTAGCCTTTGGGGCCGAGGCCTTCCACTTCGTCGAAGGCCAATTTCGGACCGGTGGCGATGATCAGGTAGTCGTAGCCGATGACGCGGCCGTCCTCCAGTTCCAGCTCGTTGCGCTCCGGATGCAGGCGCTTGCAGCCGCAGTTGACGAACTCGATGCCCTTCCGCTCCAGCATGGGGGCGACCTCCAGGGTAATGTCGTCGCGGGTGCGCCAATTCACGGCCACCCAGGGGTTGGACGGGGTGAACTGGAAGTAGGGATGGTTCGATACAACGATGACCTTGTCTTCCGGGCGAGCTTCCTCGCGCATTTCATAGGCCATGGACATGCCGCCGATGCCGGCGCCGAGAATCACGATACGTGCCATTGGGTGTTTGCTCCGTGAATTATCAATAAGTTGAGTAAGAAATTACCAGACGAAAACCTAGGCCATCGCTTCCAGCCCCTCGTCGACGAGTTGTTGCAGTTCTTCCGGGCAGTCCTCGCGTTCCATCGCGAACG
>CAIXFP010000383.1 GCA_903918705.1 uncultured Pseudomonadota bacterium | reverse complement strand
GTCATGAAGTCCTGGGTCTGTACGGCGCGCAGGGCGACCACATAGTCGTAAGTTCTGCCGTCACCCATCACGCCCACCGCTTTCACCGGCAGGAACACGGCGAACGCCTGGGAGGTCTTGTCGTACCAGCCGCTGGCGCGCAGTTCTTCGATGAAGATATGGTCGGCATGGCGCAGGAGATCGGCGTATTGCTTCTTCACTTCGCCCAAGATGCGCACACCCAGGCCGGGGCCGGGGAAGGGATGACGGTAGACCATGTCGTGCGGCAACCCCAGGGCCACGCCGAGTTCCCGCACCTCGTCCTTGAACAGTTCGCGCAGGGGCTCCAGCAGTTTCAGGTGCATGTCGTCGGGCAGGCCGCCGACGTTGTGGTGGCTCTTGATGGCGTGGGCCTTCTTGGTCTTGGCGCCGGCGGATTCGATTACGTCCGGGTAGATGGTGCCCTGGGCCAGCCACTTGGCGTTGGCCAGCTTGGCGGATTCGGCCTGGAACACGGCGACGAATTCGCCGCCAATGATTTTGCGTTTGCGCTCCGGGTCTGAAACGCCCGCCAATTTGCCCATGAACTGGTCGGTGGCATCGACGTGGATGACCTTCACACCCAGGCTTTGCGCGAAAGTGGCCATCACTTGCTCCGCCTCGTTCAGGCGGAGCAGGCCGGTATCGACGAACACGCAGGTGAGTTGGTCGCCGATGGCGCGGTGGATCAGGGCCGCCGCCACGGAGGAATCGACGCCGCCGGACAGCCCCAGGATGACTTCGTCGGAACCCACGGTGGAGCGGATTTTTCCAATCGCTTCCGCGATGTAGTCGGGCATGTTCCAGTCGGTGCCGCAGCCACAGATGTCGTGCACGAAGCGGGACAACAGCGCCTTGCCCTGGAGGGTGTGGGTGACTTCAGGATGGAACTGGACGCCGTAGAAATTGCGGGAGACATCGGCCATGCCGGCGATGGGAGTGGAAGCGTTCTCGCAGATCACCTTGAAGCCCGGGGGCAGTTCGGTGACCTTGTCGCCGTGGCTCATCCACACGTCCAGCCAGGCGGCACCCGAGTCTTCCACCCGGTCCTGGATGTCGCGCAGCAGCGGGGTATGACCATGGGCGCGAATTTCCGCATAGCCGAATTCCCGTTTGGCGGAGTTTTCCACCTTGCCGCCTAGTTGCGCCGCCATGGTCTGCATGCCATAGCAGATACCCAGTACCGGCACGCCCTGGCTCCATACCGCCTCCGGCGCGCGGGGCGTCTCGTCTTCATACACCGAGGCCGGACCACCGGAGAGGATGATGCCGGCCGGCTTGAACTCGCGAATGAAGGCGTCCGTGACGTCGTAGGGATGTAGTTCGCAGTAGACGTTGTGCTCGCGCACGCGCCGGGCGATGAGCTGGGTGTACTGGGAACCGAAGTCGAGGATGAGGATTTTGGAGTGCATGGAAGTCAGTCGAGAGTCGAGAGTTGAGAGTCGAGAGTGCGCTGTAAGCCCCGAAGCATCCTGGCGAGTTCTTCGATGCTGTCGAGTATGGATGAAGCTGAGTCGCAGAATCCCAGACTTTCGCTGAGCAGAAGTTGGGTTTGCAGTTCAGCGAGAGAGCCCCGTGCGATTCTCAGGAAGCGGGCGAAATCTTTGGGTGATTCTCTGCCGCTGCCTTCGGCAATATTGGAAGGGATGGAAACCGAAGAACGTCGAATCTGACTGATCAACCCATAACGTTCCTCATCTGGAAACGACCTCGTGACCACGTATACGGCACGCGCTATGTCCATCGCGCGTTGCCAAACGAGCAAATCCCGAAAATCGCGACTAGGTGTTTCCACTCTCGACTCTCGGCTCTCCACTC
>CAIXFP010000382.1 GCA_903918705.1 uncultured Pseudomonadota bacterium | reverse complement strand
GAGTGGAGAGTCGAGAGTGGAGTTTGCGGGGTGGTATTCACTCTCGACTCTCCACTTCGACACTCGTCCGTTGCTTAAGCCCGTTTGCGTTCGCCGACGCGAACGATCTTCAGGGTGTTGGTACCGCCCGGCTTGCCGATCGGTTCGCCGATGGTGAGCAGGATCAGGTCACCGTTGCGCACCGCGCCGCGCCGCCGCAACTCGTCTTCCGCCTCCGCCAGCAATTGGTCGCGCTCGTTGGTGGAAGGACGGAAGTTGACCGGGTAGACGCCGCGGAACAGGGTGACCTTTCTACGGGTCTCGACTTCCGGCGTCAAGGCGTAGATCGGCACGTGGGTGCTGATCCGGCTCATCCACAGCGCGGTGGAGCCGGACTGGGTCATGGCGGCGATGGCCTTGATGTTGAGGTTCAAGGCGGTGAAGGCGGCCGACATGGCGATGGCCTCATCCACTCGCAGGAAGCCGTGGTCCATCATGCCCCGGTGCATGGTGGCCTCGAGTTCCTTCTCGGCTTCCAGACAGACCCGGTGCATGGCGGAAATCGCTTCCACCGGGAACTGGCCGGCGGCAGTCTCGGCCGAGAGCATCACCGCGTCGGTGCCGTCCAGCACCGCGTTGGCCACGTCCGACACTTCCGCGCGGGTCGGGATCGGGCTGGTGATCATCGACTCCATCATCTGAGTGGCGGTGATAGCCACCTTGTTCTTTTCCCGCGCCATCCGGATCATGCGTTTTTGCAGGGCGGGCACGGCGGCATCGCCCACTTCCACGCCCAGGTCGCCGCGCGCCACCATGATGGCATCGGAGGCGTTGAGGATCTCGTCCAGAGCCTCGATGGCTTCCGCCCGTTCGATCTTGGCGACGATCCATGCCTTGCCGCCGTGGGCGCGCAGGATCTCGCGGGCCTGCTGGATGTCGGCGGCGGAACGCGGGAAGGAAACGGCCATGTAGTCCGCCTTGATCAGGGCAGCGGTCTTGATGTCCTCGATGTCCTTCTCGGTCAGGGCCGCGGCGGACAGGCCGCCGCCCTTGCGGTTGATGCCCTTGTTGTTGGACAACACGCCGCCTTGCACCACCTTGCAGAATACCTGGTCGCCCTTGACGTCTTCCACCCACATCTCGATGCGACCGTCGTCCAGGAGCAGTGTGGCGCCACGGCTGACGTCGTAGACCAGATCCGGGTAATCGAGGCCGACCTTGGTCTGGTCGCCCAGTTCACAGGTGGCGTCGAAAATGAACGGGTCACCCGGCTTGACGGTGATCTTGCCGTCCTTGAATTTGCCGATGCGGATCTTGGGGCCCTGCAGGTCCACCAGGACGCCGACGGCGCGGCCGCGAGTCTTGGCCAGGGAGCGCACCAGCTCGCAGCGTTGTTGATGTTCCTCGGCGGTGCCGTGGGAAAAATTGAGGCGAACGACGTCCACTCCTGCTTCCAGCATCCGGTCCAGAACCTTGGGGTCGGAACAGGCGGGGCCGAGGGTGGCGACGATTTTGGTTCTACGTAGCATAGTTTTCCAGTCGAGAGTGGAGAGTGGTGAGTCGAGAGGGGGGAGCCGAACTCTCGACTCTCGGCTCTCGACTTAACCTGCAGCCCGCTTTTCCAGGATGTCCACGGCGGGCAGGACCTTGCCCTCCAGGTATTCCAGAAAGGCGCCGCCGGCGGTGGAGATATAGGACACCTTGTCGTAGATGTCGTACTTCTGGATGGCGGCGATGGTGTCGCCACCGCCGGCGAGCGTAAACGCCTTGGTATTGGCGATGGCCATGGCGATGGCCTTGGTGCCTGCGCCGAACTGGTCGAATTCGAACACGCCCACGGGGCCGTTCCACACCACGGTACCGGCCTTCATGATGATGTCCACCAGTTCCTGGGCGGACTTCGGGCCGATGTCGAAGATCATGTCATCGTCGGCCACGTCACCGGCGGCCTTGGCGACGGCGGGCTCGGCAGCGTCGAATTTCTTGCCGCAGACCACGTCCACGGCGATGGGGATAGTGGCGCCGCGGGCGGTCATCTTGGTGATCAGGGCCTGGGCGGTGGGGATCAGGTCCGCTTCGCACAGGGACTTGCCCACGTTCTTGCCGGTGGCGGCCAGGAAGGTGTTGGCGATGCCGCCGCCCACTACCAGCTGTTCGCACTTCTCGGACAGGGCTTCCAGCACGGTCAGCTTGGTGGAAACCTTGGAGCCGCCGACGATAGCGACCATGGGCCGGGCCGGGTTGGCCAGGGCCTTGTCCAGGGCCAGAAGTTCTTCCGATACCAACATGCCGGCGCAGGCGGTGGGGGCGTACTGGGCGATGCCGTAGGTGGAGGCTTCGGCGCGGTGGGCGGTGCCGAAGGCGTCCATGACGAAGATGTCGCACAGGGCGGCATACTTGCGCGCGGTGGCTTCGACGTTCTTCTTCTCGCCCTTGTTGACGCGGCAATTCTCTAGCAGCACGACTTCGCCGTTGGCGACATCGAAACCGCCATCGACCCAGTCCTTGATCAGACGCACCGGACGGCCCAACTTGGCGGCCATCACGTCAGCCACGGGCTTCAGGGAGACTTCCTCGGTCCACTCGCCTTCGGTGGGACGGCCCAGGTGGGAGGTGACCATGACCTTGGCGCCGGCCTTGAGGGCGAACTCGATGGTGGGCATGGACGCGGTGATGCGGGCATCACTGGTCACCTTGCCTTCCTTGACCGGAACGTTCAGGTCGGCGCGGATGAAGACGCGCTTGCCATTGAGGTCGAGGTCGGTCATGCGGAGGAACTTGGCCATTTGCTATCTCCTTGAATGTAAGTGGTAAGGGCTGAGGGGGCTCAGGCCTTACGGCTCAGAGGGGCAGTCGAGAGTGGAGAGTCGAGAGTCGAGAGTTGTTAGAGAAGTGGAGAGCCTGGCGCGGAGAGCTAGCACTCTCCACTCTCGACTCTCCACTCTCCACTACCTTACTTCGAAACGTGCTCGACCAGACGCAGCATGTTGCAGGTGTAGCCGTACTCGTTGTCGTACCAGGCCACGACCTTGACGAAGGTGCTGTCCAGGGCGATGCCGGCTTCGGCGTCGAAGGTGGAGGGAGCGGAGTTGCCCACGAAGTCGGTGGAGACCACTTTCTCGTCGGTGTAACCCAGCACGCCCTTCATGGCGCCTTCAGAAGCGGCCTTCATGGCGGCGCAGATGTCGGCATACTTGGCTTCCTTGTTCAGTTCCACGGTCAGGTCGACCACGGAGACGTCGGAGGTGGGAACACGGAAGGCCATGCCGGTGAGCTTGCCCTTCAGTTCCGGCAGCACCACGCCGGCAGCCTTGGCGGCACCGGTAGAGGACGGGATGATGTTTTCCAGG
>CAIXFP010000381.1 GCA_903918705.1 uncultured Pseudomonadota bacterium | reverse complement strand
GAACATCGACTGACAGTCCCATACGCGCTCGCCGATGATCGTTGTAACGCCTAGGCGAGCGTTACACTCCGCCATTCCCAGCCGGGTCCGGGCCTCCCTCGGCATCCGGATCCAGTGGGGCTGGAACTGCCGGACCACAACTTGCACCTGGAAATAGGCTGCCAGGATGACCTCCAGGCCCTCGGCGTTGCGAACCTGCCTTGCCAGCAGGCCAGTGTGGGCCAGCTTGGCGAAGTCCGGTACGTCATCCCTGTCGCGCAGGGACTCCATGCCCAGGCCACACAATGCGCCGAGGCGGCGGCCGAAGGCGTCCTTGCCCGGACGGTCCAGGTTGGCCGTGGGCTGGGCGTCGGCCCATGCACGGTAGAACAGTGAGATGAGGCGATGGTGGAAGATGTCCAGGAAACGCACCAGGGTCGCGTCACCTGCGTTGCGCTGGCGGTCCCGGGCATATTCAGTGAGGGTGTGGGGCAGTGGGCCGTTGGCGCCCAACAGGCCGAAGAAGTATCCGACCAGGCGGGCTGGATGCTTGTCGGTCGGCCTCTCCAGCGCGGCCAGGGTGGCGGGCGCGAAGGTCAGAGCAGGCGCCTGGCCGAAGCGGATGGGGTCGTCCTGAAGGCGCTTGGCGGTGCCGATGCGGGGTGCATCGGGATAGGCGCACTCGAGGCAGCGCAGCGCATGGAAAAAGCCGAAACCATGCGGCGCCGCTGCGATCTCCCGCAGCAGGCCTAGAGGATCGCGCGTTGTCCCAGCCTCGGCGGCCATCGCTTGATTTCTCCTCTCGATACGGAATGCAGCACGGTCTGGGTGAAGGTGTTCATGGAGGCGTGGCGCGAGAACAGCCGCTCAAGGACGCTCGCCAGCAGCATGATGCCGGCGCCGTCGAAGGCGCGTTCATCGAGGGATAAGCCGAGTTCCACGCCGCGGCCGAAAGCGATGGGGCCTGCCACCGGCAGGCGGTGAAGTATGCCGCGCGCCGCCACGGACTGGATGCCCTCGACCTGCTTGTGAAGTGGCGAATGGCTGTCCAAGCCATGAAGCGAGACCAACTCGCGCAGCGCCGCAGCACCTTCACGAGGATCGCTGTCGCTGGCGGAAAGATAGTTAAGGTTCAGGTGGCTGATCAGCCGCCAGGGCAATTCGCCCTCCGTGGCCGGAACCGCAGGCTTGGTCGGCCCCTTGATGCAGCCGATGCTGTTCACCGGGGAGGATACCTCCAGGCTGAAATCGTCCCGGCCGTTCAGGGCCAGGGTCAGGGGCAGGTCCCGGTTCGTGCAAAGCAGGTGGATCGCGATCTGGGCCAAGTTCGCAGCATAGGGTGCCTGGCTAGGGTCCACCAGGGAGAGGAATACTTCGGTGCCGACGTAGCCGGTACGCGGACCGCGCAAACGCTGGGTTTCCGACAATACCCTCGGGGCACGGCGCAGGGCGTAATAGCCCTGGCCCTGGTGGCCGGCTTCGTCATGCATCGCATAAAGGGGCTCGAAAACCTGCTCATCATCCACGCCGCTTGCCCCATACCCCGTGACGCCTAGGATCTGAAATACCTCGAAGTCCATCGGCCGGGAACGGTCAGGTACGACGTGATGCTCATGGTCCTTGCTAGTGATGTGGATACGGTCGGCCCGCTTCTCGAACAGGTTCACCGCCGGCGTGCAGAACAGTGAGAAATTGCCAGCGTCGACACTGCGCTCCAGGCGGTTGTCGGCCTTGCCGAACAGGAAGAGAAGCTCGAACTCCTTGCCGGCGGCTGCCGCCAGGAAGGGTTTAAGGCCATCCACTGCCGCGAACAGGTAACGCGACGGCAGCACGGAGTACTCCCTGAGCAGACGATAGGCGCCGAACCCACGGGGGGAGGGCGGAAGCATGGCCTCATCGTCCTCGAAGCCGACTGACCGCACGGCGGTGCCGTCGAGCTGCCTCGCGACCTGCTTGCCACCGCCGTCCACCAGAACGAGCACGCCCAGGCAGTTGGCGAATAACTGCTCGTACAAGCGGTGGGCCACGACTTCGTTGCCGGAGAGGTGGAACACCAGGCTGTCCAGCGTGAGCATGTCCGTGGTCAGGCCGGCCGTCACGCCCAGGCGCAGGCGCAGGCAGCCCCGGATGGTGCCCTGGGTCTTCATCGCGCCGGGCGGCAGGTCCGGCACATGGCCCAGATACTTGGCCTCGTTGATCTCCAGGGGCCACAGGGTGAGGTCGTGGGCGGTCCGGAACTGGCAGCGGGTGCGCTGGCCGGGCTCAAGCCGGGAATTGAGGGCGGTGCCGCGAGGCAGGGGGATGCCGGCGGCGAGGTTGGGTTCAGACAGGTCGGGCCGGACCTGGGCGATGACCGCGGAAGGCACCGGCGCCAGGATTCCCGGGTGGACCATGTCGAGCAGGGCCTGGGTGAACCGCGAATATTCGGCGTCGATCTTGATCTGGATGCGGGCGGTCAGGAAGGCGAAACCTTCCAGCAGGCGCTCGACGTAAGGATCTACGCACTCGCCCTGGGCATTGGTGGCCTCCAGGGCCAGGCGGCCTGCGACCTTGGGAAACGCGCGGGCGAATTCTGCAGCACCCTCGCGGATGAAGCGAAGTTCCTGGTTGTAGTACTCCAACTGGCGGGGATCCACGATTCAGGCCCGCCTTTCATCGAGTGGTATGTGACTGATGCCGCGGGCAGCGTTCATGGTAGCAATTAGGTCTTGGCTCACGTCAGCCCCTGTTGGCTTCCACGACCTGGGTCTGGCCGTTTTCCAGGTCCATGTCCGTACGCAGGTAGATTTCCAAGGGGACCGGCAACGACCAGAGCTGACCCTCAATGCGGAACGACACGACATTGTGCGGGCTGTCCTTTTCCGACGATATTGCCGATACCCGCACGGTATGCGGTATCAGGCGCGGCTCGAAGTCGAGCAGGGCTTGGCGCAGCCTGCGGGCAACCTCGCCGAAGTCCAGGCTGGAAGCCGGACGGCCAGATACCGGCGGCAGCCCATAGTTCACCACCGAACTCGCCACCTGCGGATAGCCATCGAGATCCTCGGACAACTGCGTTGCGTTGAACAGCCAGTTCAGGTCCCGCAAGACGCTCTCCCTGAGGCGCATCAGCGTGAAGGCCCGGTTGTCCCTCGGCTCGGTGCGCTTGTCCGGCTCCTCGTCGGTCAAGCGGTCCAGCAACGAAGGATAGAGCCGGTCCCGTGCGAGCGTCTCAGCCATCTGCCGCAGGCTTCAGCAGGATCTCCCTCACGTCCAGGAGGGCATGGTCGTTCCGGTCGGACGTGAACATGCGCTGACCCAGGCCGGCATATGTCTCCGATCCCAGCTCCCTCCATTCCGTGCGGCGGGCGAGGAGCAAGGGATGGTCGCTGCTGGTTTCCGTGCCGGGATAGCGAGTGGGAATGAATGCCACCATCTCACCGCCATTGACGAGGGTCAGCGTGGCTGGCATCCAGACCAGGTCGCGCAAGTCGGCCGGCGCTTCAAGGACGCAGCGCGCTAGGCGCTGCATGGGCAGCCAGTAGTACTTGCCATTGACGACGACCTCCAGCACCGGGCCGAGGCGGGAATCGGCGTCGGCCAGCCAGTCGAACTCCTCACCGTCGATGCTACCCTCCGAGGCCGGAGCTGCTTCGAAGGCCCGGTCGCGCAGGGCGCGGGCTTCGGCATGGCGGCCCTGTGCGTTGAGCTTCAGTGCCTCTACCAGCCAGGCCATCCATTCCGCAGGGTCGCCCAGGATCATGGGAGACCTCGTGCCGTCGAAGATTTCCTTGCGTAAGGCCTCGCAGCGCAGGACCTCGGTATAGGTAGCGGCCAGCATCTTGGTCTCGGCATCGAGTTCGAGCAGGGTGTTCAGCTGGTTTCCAGCCTTGCCCCACTCACCCTGCACGCAATAGATCTGGAAAAGAAAGACACGCAAATCGACTCGCTGCGGTTCCTTGCGAATACGTTCCTTGATATCTGCCAGCTGCGCGAGTGGATCGGCGGAAGATGTTTCCAGTTTGATCATGGTCAGCCTTACGACAGAAATCGTGGGCGGCCAGAACAGCCGCCCACGCCATACCTTGCGCAACGCCGTAGCAGCCCTCCCGGCGTCACGTTACGCCCCATGCGAAGTACGCCCGTCAGCCTGCCGGCTTGTTCTCTGGAATGTTCCAGGCTGCCGTCGACGTGGTGCCAGAGCCTCCGGTCTTGGCCTGCGTCGTGTACTCGTGCTTGAACTCGGCAAAATTCAGCGTGACGTTCTCAGTCAGGCGATCTTCGCCACCACTGCCGCCGGTACTGATCGAAGAGACGATGACGTCCTTCAGGGTCAGCTTGATGTACTCCAGGGGGCTATCGCCAGCCTTGCGCACCGTGAGCTTGGCATCCTTGATGTGAGTCCCCTTGCAGCAAGCCACCATCAAGGGGGTGCTGCTGGCATCGACGTACTTGGTGAACGAAATGTCCTGCACGTTCACCTTGCCCGAGCCGCCACCGGATCCCATGTGCGTCGAGCCGGACTGGGACATGCCCCAACTCCACGCCAACACATCGATCTCATCCTTGTGCTTGTCGTCCTGGGCCTCGCCCTTGATGTCGCCGATCTTGATAAACATGTCTACAGCCATTTCCTGCTCCTTTCAAGTAAATAACAACGTCAGTACTGAAGTGGACACTTCGGGTCAGGCAGTTCATCCCCCCTTGGCGGAAGGCAGTTTCGAAACCAGGCGTAGCGAGACGCTCAAACCTTCGAGTTGGTAGTGAGGCCGCAGATAGAACCTGGAGGTGTAGTAGCCGGGGTTGCCCTCCACTTCCTCGACCACGACTTCGGCACCGGCCAGAGGCCTGCGCGCCTTGGTCTCGTCGGAGGAGGTCGTAGGATCGCCGTCGACGAAATTCATGATCCAGTCCTGCAGATAGCGCTGCATGGACGAGGCGGTGGAGAACCCGCCCACCTTGTCCCGTACCATGCACTTAAGGTAGTGGGCGAAACGACAGGTCGCAAACAAGTAGGGCAGGCGGGCGGCCAGGTTGGCGTTGGCGGTCGCGTCCGGATCATCGTACTCGGCAGGCTTCTGCAGGGACTGGGCGCCGATGAAGGCAGCGAAGTCACTGTTCTTGCGATGCACCAGCGGCATGAACCCGTTCTTGGCGAGTTCCGCCTCACGGCGGTCGCTGATCGCGATCTCGGTCGGGCACTTCATGTCGGTGCCGCCATCGTCGGTCGGGAAGGTATGCACCGGCAGGTTAGGCACCGCACCGCCAGATTCCACGCCGCGGATGGTAGTGCACCAACCATAGTGCTTGAAGGCGCGGTTGATGTTGACCGCCATGGCATAGGCCGCATTCGACCAGACATACTTGTTGTGCTCGGAGCCTTCCACCTCTTCCTCGAACTCGAACGCATCGACCGGGTTGGTCTTGGCGCCATAAGGCAGGCGCGAGAGGAAACGCGGCATGGCCAGGCCGATGTAGCGGGAGTCCTCGGTCTCGCGCATCGAACGCCATGAAGCATACTCGGTGTTCTGGAAAATCTTGGTGAGGTCGCGCGGATTGGCGAGTTCCTGCCAGGAGTCCATCTGCATGACGGTTGGCGAGGTGCCTGCTATGAAGGGCGCGTGGGCTGCTGCGGCGACCTTCGCCATTTCTCCCAGCAATTCCACGTCCGGCGGGCTGTGATCGAAATAGTAGTCGCCGACCAGACAGCCATAGGGCTCGCCGCCCAACTGGCCGAATTCTTCCTCGTAGAGCTTCTTGAACAGGGGGCTCTGGTCCCAGTTGGTGCCCTTGTAGCGCTTGAGGGTCTTGTGCAGATCGGTCTTGCTGATGTTCATGACGCGGATCTTGAGCTGCTCGTCGGTCTCGGTGTTGTTGACCAGGTAGTGCAGGCCGCGCCAGGCCGATTCCAGCTGCTGGAACTCGGCGTGGTGCAGGATCGCGTTGACCTGCTCCGACAGCTTCTTGTCGATCTCGGCGATCATGGCCTCGATCGAGACGATGACGTCGCTGCCGATCAGCGTGGTCTGCGACAGGGCCTGCTGGGCCAGCG
>CAIXFP010000380.1 GCA_903918705.1 uncultured Pseudomonadota bacterium | reverse complement strand
TGTAGCGCAGGCATCTTTGCCTGCGTTGTTGACAACCAGTCGGCAAGGCGCCGGCGCTACCCAGGCTTGGCGACCGCTTCCACGTTCGCGCTGCTGGGGTTCGTTCCTCACCCCAGCCTACGCCAGGACTGCCAGCAGTTTGCCGGCGAGACGCCGGCGCTCCAGGTGCAACGCAACGCCTCGCGTCAGAGGTGTTGCCGCAACCACGCCTCCAGTTGTTGCGGCGGCAGCGCCCCGGACACCCGGTCCACCTCGCGGCCGCCCTTGAACAGGGCCAGGGTGGGAATGCTGCGGATATTGTGCTGGCCGGCCAGCATTTGTTCCGCCTCGGTGTTCACCTTGACGAAGCGCGCCCGGCCGGCATACTGCCCCGCCAGGGCGGCGAAGGTGGGCGCGAACATCTTGCAGGGGCCGCACCAGGGCGCCCAGAAATCCACCAATACCGGCAGGCCGTCGCGGGCCAGGAACCGAGCGAACTGGCCGGTGCCCAGTTCGATGGGCCGGGCGGGCAGCACCTCGCCGCCACACTTGCCGCATTTCGGGTGCTCCCGGATGCGTTCGTCGGGGACGCGATTGACCGCGCCGCAGGCGGGACAGACGAGTTCCATGGGCTACTCCAGTGACATGGGAATGCTGGGGAGATGGCACCCGGCGGCGCGAATTCAAGCGTCTACCAGGGAATCCCGCTCCAGAAGCGGCGGATGTCGCGATTGCTGGTCGCATGGCCGCTATCCGCCTTGTCCAGTTTCTGGCCGCAGCCGAACAGCCAGCCGATCTGCTGCCCCCTGCCGGGAACCCTCGTGCTGGCCAGGATGGTCATGGTGCCGCTCAACAGGTGCGGCGATTTGCAGCCGACATTGGCGAGTTGAACCATCATGTCCTTCTCGCCGACCAGGGATGCTTCCTGGTTCTTTCCGTCGCAGTACCAGGTCTGTGCCTTGTTCTGCCAGCAGAAGGCCAGGGCCTCGCGCAGGCCTTCACCCGATAGGCTGGGGGTCGCCGGCGCGCTGGGCAGGGTGCCGGGCGCGAAGGCCAGCATGGTTGCCGAGGACGCAGCAGGGCCTGGTTCGCCCTGACGGGATGGGGCCGCGGATGCCTGGGCCGCCGGGACCGGGGTCTTGCCCGGCGCGCCGCATTGGTCGAGGAGCAGCCGGACCTGGCCGTTCGGACAGCGCGACACGGCGAGGAACTCGATTTTCCGAGCTTCCCTGCCCAGGCTGGCGGTGACCACCACCGCCTGGAAGCGCGCTCCCGGAAAAAGTCCGCCGACCTCCAGGGGGAACAGCACCCGGTGCGGCGGGCAGGCTTCGCCGCCGTGCTGCTTCGGGTTGTTCACGCCGTTCCCGGCGGTCGATGGCGCGACATGGAAATGGGACGGCACGGGAAAACCGGGCCAGGTGGAAGCCAGGTCGACCACGAGGGGGGTGGCAATGGCGTGATCGAAGTCGAGGAACAGCGTCGCGGCGCCGCCCGCCGGCACGCCGGTGGTGGTCAGGTCGAGCACGTGCTCGCCGCCGCCGCCCTCCGGCGCCGCGATGATGCCCATGCCCACCAGCCTGGCGGTGGCCGGAGGAGGCTGGACCTGCACCGGGAACTCGCGCTGTGCCTCGGGAAACCCGGCGTCGCCGACCACCACCAGGCGCAGGATGTGGCCGCCCACTCCCAGGCCGTTCAGGGACGACGTCGCGAGTTCGCCCTGTTCCCCGGCGAACAGGCTGGCGCCGTGCTCGTAGAGCAGGGCATGGCGCTCCGCATCCTCGACGCGCCAGCGCAGGTTGAGGAGCGGGTAATCGTTGGGGTTGCGCACTTGGACCTTGACCGTGAGCGGCCGGGTGGAACAGGCCCGTTCCGGCGTGGTCCTGATGCCCTGGATTTCGACGGCTTTGGCCGCGGCGAGGGGGGCGGTGGCGGGCGGTGATGGCTGTCGGGCCGGGCCGGGCAGTTCCGGCGGGGGCTGGGTCAGTCCCACGGGGGCGCTGGCCGCATCGGCTTGCGCGCCCACCCAGAGGGAAAGCGCCAGAGCGCCCCAAAGCGCGGCGCGGCAAAACGGGTTCATCGAACACTCCAATGAAAGAGGCGGCAAAGATACCCGCAACCCGCGCCTTCGGGGAACCCCGGATGTCGATATTGATCCCGTGTCGAGCTGTGTGGGAGGGGGCGATGCCGCCGCAGTCCGGCTCACCGCGTGCAGGGTGGCCGGACTTCCTTGCGTCGGCCTGATCAGGCCGCGTGGGCGTTGCGGTCCAGGACTTCGATGTCGATATGGTCGATCTGGCTGATGGTTTCGTGCACCGTGCAGTGCTCGCTGACGCGACGGATGGCCTCGATGCGGTCCTTGACGTCGGCATGGGGCAAATAAACCGTCACCCTGATGTTCTTCAGGTAAACGGGCTTGTCCGACTTGTCATAGTCCACGTCGACGCTCATGTCCTGGCTGTCGATGCCGACGTTCTGGCAATACTGGACGACGAAGGCGGCGATGCACGAGCCCAGAGAAACGATGAAGAAATCGGGCGGCGTCGGCGCCCGGTCCTTGCCGCCCCAGGCCGGGGTGCCGGGGACGTCGCTGGCGACGATGTGATTGCCGACCTTGGTTTCAAAAAGCATGTCGCCTTTGTGGTAGGAAGTGACTTTTCCCATGATGTTCCTCAAGTTTTCAGGGTTAACGAAAGTTTGGATTCCGGCTCGCCCATGCCATGGCCGAGGCCAGTCGTTCGGCGCGCCAATTACATGAAACGCCTTGGGGCGAATATAGCAACCGATGCTGCAAAGATGTCGGGTTTTCTCTCAGAAGGGGGTGTGGCTTACGGGTTTGCGCGGTCGGCGCGGTCGGGCATGCCGCGCTATTGGAGTCGGTCGCCCACCTTGATGGATGTGCCGGCCAGGAAGGCCGCAACTTCCATGCGCTTGCCGCCCGGCTTTTGCAGTTCGATGAGTTCCAGCGCCCCCTCGCCGCAGGCGATGCGCGGGCCATCCTTGCCGACCGCCAACACCGTGCCGGGGGCACCGGCCCCCTCCACCCGCCGCGCCCGCCAGATCTTCAAGGACTCGCCACCCAGCAGGGCGTGGGCGGGGTTGAAGGCGCGAATCCGCCGGTCCAGTTCGACGGCGGGTCGACTCCAGTCGAGGCGGGCGTCGTCCTTGCCGATCTTTTTCGCATAGGTGGCCAACGAGTCGTCCTGGCTTTCGGCCGGCACCGCTCCAGTTGCCAGGCGCGGCAGCAGGGCGACGATTTCCCGCGCGCCCAGTTCCGCCAGCTTGTCGTGGAGGCTGCCGGTGGTGTCCGTGTCCAGGATGGGCAGGGTGCTCTTTACCAGCATGGCGCCGGTATCCAGGCCGCGGTCCATCTGCATGAGGGTGATGCCGGTTTCCCCGTCGCCCGCCTCGATGGCGCGGTGGATGGGGGCGGCGCCGCGCCAGCGCGGGAGCAGGGAGGCGTGGATGTTGACGCAACCGAGGCGCGGCAGGTCGAGTGCCGCCTGCGGCAGGATCAGGCCGTAGGCGGCCACCACCATGAGGTCGGCGGCGGCTTCGACGATGGGCCGGCGCGCTTCCTCCGTTTTCAAATTTTCCGGCTGCGCCACGGGCAGGCCGTGGGCCAGGGCCACTTCCTTCACCGGGCTGGCCTTGAGCTTCATGCCGCGCCCGGCCGGGCGGTCCGGCTGGGTGAGCACCAGGGGGATGCTGTGGCCGGCGGCGATCAGGGCGCGCAAGGCGGCGGCGGCGAATTCCGGGGTTCCGGCGAAGATGAGGCGCATAAGGGCTGTGGAGAGTGGAGGGTCGAGGGCCGAGAGCCGAGAGTGGTGAGTCGAGCCCACTCTCGACTGAGGTGTCCTACATCGCTTCCCTGGCCTGCTTCAGCATCTTCTTGCGGATGCGTTCCTGCTTCAGGCGGGAGAGGTATTCCACGAACACCTTGCCGTCGAGGTGGTCGATTTCGTGCTGGACGCACACCGCCATGAGGCCGTCGGCGTCCAGTTCGAAGGGCTGGCCGTCGCGATCCAGGGCGCGCACGCGGACGCGCTCCGGGCGGGTGACGGTGTCGTAGACGCCGGGCACCGAGAGGCAGCCTTCCTCATGTTCGCCGCTGCCTACCGTGGCGATGATTTCGGGGTTGATGAAGACCTTGAGGTCGTTCTTCGCCTCGCTGGTATCCACCAGGATCAGGCGCACGTGGCGGTCCACCTGGGTGGCGGCGAGGCCGATGCCGGGGCGGCGTACATGGTTTCCGCCATGTCGGCCACCAGCTTCCGCAGGGTGTCGTCCACCTGGGCGATGGGCTGGGCCACCTTGTTCAGGCGCGGGTCGGGATAGTGGAGGATCTTGAGCAGGGCCATGGTGATCAGGATTTGGCGGGCAGCGCGGAGAAACTGGTTTAAGTTCGAATCGGATTGCATTATAAATCAGCGCATTTAGCGCCTCTCAAGTCGTTTGCCGGGCCGGAGGCGCCACCAACCAACCAAGGGCAGGACCATGCGTACCCTAGTGCTGATCGCCGCTTTATCCATGACCTTTCCGGCCTGGGCCGACGAGGTCCGCCTCCAGGACAACGCGCCGGAACAACATGTCGTGGTCAAGGGGGATACGCTCTGGGGGCTGGCGGAAACCTATCTCAAAGACCCCTGGCAGTGGCCCAGGTTGTGGAACCTGAACCGGGAACAAATCAAGAACCCGCATCGCATTTACCCGGGCGACATGCTGCACCTGAGCCGCGACGACGCCGGCAATCCCCACCTCGCCCTGGAGCAGGGGCCGCGCCTCACCGAGACGGTGAAGCTGTCGCCGCCGGAAGAGATGGTGAAGCTTTCGCCCCACGCCTACAGCGAACCCATCGTCATCAAGGAAGCCGGCATTCCCAGCATTCCGGAACAGGCCGTCACGCCCTTGCTTTCGCGGGGTGGCGTGGGCGATCCCGGCGATCTGGAAAACGCCCCGCGCATCCTGGGCTCCAGCGACGAGCGCGTGATGTTCGGCCAGGACGATCAGGTCTATGCCGGCAAGGGGGTCGCGGGCGTGGTGGACTGGCGCATCGTGCGCCTGGGCCAGCCCATCCTTAACCCCGAGCGGCCCAAGGAAGTCCTGGCCTATGAGTTGCTGGACGTGGGTTCCGCCCACACCGAGCAGCCCGGCGACCCGCAGTTGCTGCGCATCACCCGCGCCGCCCAGGAAGTGCTGGAGCGCGACCGCTTGCTGCCGGCCTGGAAGCAGGAGCCGATCCAGTATGTGCCCCATGCGCCGGACAAGCCCGTCGCCGCGAAAATCGCCGCCACCCTGGGCGGCACCGTGCATGCCGATGCCTGGATGACCGTGGTGCTGGACAAGGGCATGCGCGACGGGCTGGAGCAGGGCCATGTCCTGGCGCTATATCGGCGTGGCCGCTCGGTGGCGGATCCCAAGTGCCTGCGCGCGGACAAGATCGCGTTCCTGGCCGGCGGCATCGCCCACGCCAAGGATTGCACCCCCGACAAACATGACCGGAGCGACCTCCCGGAAGACCGTATCGGCCTGGCCTTTGTTTACCGCCTGTTCAACAAGGTGTCTTACGCCCTGGTCATGAAGAGCCGGGAGCCCATCAGCACGGGCGACGTCGCCCGCAACCCCTGAACGCCCGGCGTTGGCATGCCGCAACGCCCCGACGCCGCCTTCTGGCTGACTCTGGAAGCCGTACCCGGCCTGGGTCCGGATGGCGCGCGCCGCCTGCTCGACGCCTTCCCCTCGGTGGCGGCCGTCCACGCCGCCAAGGCCAGCCAGCTTTCCCCCCTGGTGGGTGACCATCTTGCCCGCCTGATCGCCGCCGGCGTCGGCGCCGATGTCCTGCAACCGGGCCTGGACTGGCTGGCGGAGCCGGAAAACCACCTCGTCACCTGGAACGACCCGCATTACCCGGCGCAATTGCGCGCCCTCGCCGATGCCCCCGCCTGGCTCTACGTGAAGGGCGACCCGGACTGGCTGGTGCGGCCCATGCTGGCCATCGTCGGTAGCCGCACCGCCACCCCGCAAGGCCTGCGCGATACCCGCGCCTTCGCCGAGGCGCTTTCGCAGGCGGGGCTGACCATCGTCAGCGGCCTGGCCCTGGGCATCGACGCCGCCGCCCACGAGGGCGGGCTGGCCGGCCTGGCCAGCAGCGTGGCGGTGGTGGGCACCGGCCTTGACCGGGTCTATCCGGCGAAGAACCGCGACCTGGCGCATCGCCTGGCGGCGGGGGGCGCCATCGTCTCCGAGTTTCCCCTCGGCACGGAGCCCAAGCGCGGCCACTTCCCGCGCCGCAACCGCATCATCAGCGGGCTCTCCCTGGGGGTGCTGGTGGTGGAGGCGGCCTTGCAGAGCGGTTCGCTGATCACCGCGCGCCTGGCTGGCGAACAGGGGCGCGACGTGTTCGCCATCCCCGGCTCCATCCATTCGCCGCTTTCCAAAGGCTGCCATCGCCTGATCAAGCAGGGGGCGAAACTGGTGGAATCCGCCGCCGACATCCTGGAGGAACTGGGCCAGCGACTGCCCGGACCCATACCCGCCCCCTCGGGGCGCTCGACGCTCCCCACCCCCCGCGGGGGTGGGGTTGGGGGAGAGGGAAATCCGCCAGCACAACCCGATACCCTGCTGGAAACCCTGGCCGGCGGTCCGCTGGCCCCCGATCAGTTGGCCGACCGGCTTGGCTTGACGGTGGAAACGCTTTCGGTCAGGCTTCTCGCGGCCGAAATGGACGGCCTGATCGCCAGGCTTCCCGGCGGCCTCTACCAAAGAATCTACCCATGATGTTCGACATCCTCCTCTACCTCTACGACACCTATCTGTTCTCGGAACACTTCCCGGAGCCGGAGCAGCTATCCCGCAAACTGTCCGCCGCCGGGTTCGAGGCGGCCGACATCGGCGCCGCCCTCAACTGGCTGGCGGCCCTGGACAGCCTGACCCCGAACGACGCCGACGAGGGGGTGCCCTCCATACGCTGCTACAGCGAGGAAGAAATCGGCCGCCTGGCCACCGAGGGGCGCGGTTTCCTGGCATTCCTGGAAGCCAGCAACCTGCTCTCACCTCACGCCCGCGAATGGATCATCGACCAGGCCATGGCCCTGGAAGACCCGGAAGTCTCCGCCGACCGCATCAAGTGGATCGCCCTGCTCGCCCTGTGGAAACTCAACGGCGCCGGCGACGTGCTCTGGTTGGAAGACCTGGTGCGCGGCGGCGACCTCGGCGACGAGGACGACGGCGGCGGCTGGCGGCCCACCCTGCATTAACCT
>CAIXFP010000379.1 GCA_903918705.1 uncultured Pseudomonadota bacterium | reverse complement strand
GGTCAAGAAGGTCCTCGGGTGAAAACTGGTTCAAGGGGCAAGGTTCAAGGTTCAAGGAAACCTCCTCTCCCTTGCTTCTTGCCCCTTTCCCCTTGCCCCTGATTATGTGGGAGATGCCATGAGCATCGACATGAGCCAGTTTTATCAGGTGTTTTTCGACGAGACGTCGGAACACCTGGCGAACATGGAATCTCAGCTTCTCAATCTGGATGTGGATAACCCCTCCCTGGAAGAGCTCAACTCCATCTTCCGGGCGGCACACTCCATCAAGGGCGGCAGCGGCACGTTCGGATTCACCGACATGACCAGCGTGACCCATGTGCTGGAATCGCTGCTGGACCGGCTGCGCAAGGAAGAACTGCACCTGCGTGCGGACATGGTCGACGCCTTTCTCGCGGCCGGCGACGTCCTGCGCGCGCAACTGGATCATCACCAGGGCGGCCCCGAGGCCGCCGCCGAGGAAATCGAATCGGTCTGCGCCCGCTTGAACCAGCTTGCCGCCGGCGCGGCGGCCGCGGTGGCGGTCGCTCCCCCCGAGGCACTCCCCGCGGTGCGCCGCGCCCGCCTGGAATGCGATCTGCCGGCTGCCGTGGTGGAAGACGCCGGCATGCTGGCGAACCTGCTCGACGGCCTGGCGGAAGTCGCGGCCCTGGACATCCAGCGGCGCCCCGATGCCGCCAGTCCGCGCCTGTCCCTGGTGCTGACCACGCTGAAGAACGACGCCGAACTGAAGGAACTACTGTCCTTCTACCTGGCGCCGGAGGACATCGCCCTGTCCGATCCCGACCACGTGGAGGAGGCCTACGGCTTCTTCGACACCGAACCGGCCGCGCCCGCCGCCGATGAAAGCTACGGCTTTTTCGACGACGTGCCCGGCGCGCCCGCCTCCCCCGCCGCCGAGGCCTATGGCTTCTTCGACGACGTGCCCGGCCTGCCTGCCAGGCCCGCGCCGGACACCATCAGCGACGAGGAAGAAGCCGGCGTTTATGGCCTGTACGAGGATGCCCCCGGGAAGCGGGAGAACCTGAGCAACCGCAACATCACCCCCGGCGACTCCCCCGCCGCCATCGAAGGCCAGGGCTACGGCATCTATGTCGACGCCCCCGGCGGCGTCGGCCTGTTCGCCGATGCGCCGGGCAGCCAGCACATGGTGACGGTCACCGCGCCGGCCCCCCTCGGCCACCCGGGCGCCGCGGCCGCCGCCACCGCCGCCTCTCCCGGTCGCCGCGTCAGCGACAGCCCGGCGGTGGAAACCGCCAGGACCGGCCGCCGCGAAACCGACAAGACCGTCACCGCCGCCAACAGCGATTCCAGCATCCGGGTTTCCGTGGAGAAGGTGGATCAACTCATCAACCTGGTGGGCGAACTGGTCATCACCCAGGCCATGCTGGCGGAGGCCGCCAGCTATCTCGACCCGGTGCAGGCGGAAAAACTCCTGGCCGGCATCGACCTGCTCGCCCGCAATACCCGCGACATGCAGGAATCGGTGATGTCCATCCGCATGTTGCCCATGAGCATGGTGTTCAGCCGCTTCCCGCGGGTGGTGCGCGACCTGGCGGCCAAGCTGAACAAGCAGGTGGAGATGAAGACCATCGGCGAGAACACCGAGCTGGACAAGGGCTTGATCGAGAAGATCAGCGACCCCCTCACCC
>CAIXFP010000378.1 GCA_903918705.1 uncultured Pseudomonadota bacterium | reverse complement strand
CTTGCATGCCCCAGAAACTTCGCGGCAGATTGCCGAGGCGGCCGCCGCTCTTCAGGCGCTCGCGGAAGCCGATCATCACCGTCAGGGCAATCCAGGTCGCCAGGGTAAAACCCAGGCTGGCCCAGGGGTTGAAGCCTTTGATCGTGAGCGGGAGCAGCAGGCCGGTCGCCACGGCGATGGCCAACGCCCATTTCAGGCGTGCCACCATGTCGGGCAGGCTGTCACCCTTCCAGCGGGTCAGCGGCCCCACGCCCATCATGAATAGGGCGGGTGTCATCACCGGGACGAACACGGCGTTGAAGTAGGGGGCGCCGACGGAAATCTTGCCCATGCCGAGGGCATCCAGCAGCAGCGGGTAGAGGGTGCCCAGCAGTACCGAACCCATGGCGGCCAGCAGCACCACGTTGTTGAACAGGAGCAGGGCTTCCCGGGAGAACCAGGTGAAGGCACCGCCGGTGAGCATTTTTCGGCGCGCGCCAGGCGAACAGGGCCAGGGAGCCGCCGATCACCACGAACAGGAAGCCGAGGATAAAGGCGCCCCGCGCCGGGTCGGTGGCAAAGGCATGCACCGAGGAGAGCACGCCGGAACGAACCAGGAAGGTGCCCAGCAGGGAAAGGGAGAAGGCCGTGATGGCCAGCAGGACGGTCCAGGCCTTGAAGGCGCCGCGCTTTTCCGTCACCGCCAGAGAGTGAATCAGGGCGGTGCCGGCCAGCCAGGGCATGAAGGAGGCGTTTTCGGTGGGATCCCAGAACCACCAGCCGCCCCAGCCCAGCTCGTTGTAGGCCCACCAGCTACCCAGGGTGATGCCGAAGGAGAGAAAGGCCCAGGCCACCGTGGTCCAGGGCCGCGACCAACGCGCCCAGGCGGCGTCGAGGCGGCCGGAGAGCAGGGCGGCCAGGGCGAAGGCGAAAGCCACGGAAAAGCCGACGTAGCCCATGTACAGCATGGGCGGGTGGATGACCATGCCGGGATCCTGCAGCAACGGGTTCATGTCGCGGCCGTCGGCCGGCATGTTCTCGCCCAGAAGGCGCAGGAAGGGATTGGAGGTGGTGAGCAGGAAGGTGAGGAAGCCGGTGGAAATCAGGCCCATGATGCCGATCACCCGCGCCACCATGTCGTCCGGCAGATGCCGCGAGAACACCGACACGGCGGTGGTCCAGAAGCCGAGGATCAGCGCCCAGAGCAGCATGGAACCCTCATGGGAACCCCATGTGGCGGTGAAGCGGTAGATCTTGGGCAACTGGGAGAAGGAGTTGTTGGCGACGTTCTGCACCGAGAAGTCGTTGGTCAGGAACGAATAGGCGAGGCAGGCGAAGGCGATGGCGACGAACACGAATTGCCCCTGGGCCGCCGGCCGTGCCACCGCCATGAGGGTGAGGTTGCCGCGGGCGGCGCCGATCAGCGGCAATATGGCCTGGGTCAGCGCCAATAGCAGCGCGATGATGAGGGCGAATTGGCCTAGTTCGGGGATCATGTCTCTACTCCAGTAGTTCCGTCATTCCCGCGCAGGCGGGCATCCAGTTTGTTCATCTGATTGCCGTATAAGTTCAACCATGATCTACGAACCCCAGCTCCGCTACTGGGGTGGTGCTCGTCAAATAAGGTCTTCATACAAATCCCGCCAAACACTGTTGCTCTCCTCGATGAGCTGGAGTTTCCAGTCTCTGTTCCACTTCTTGATCTGCTTCTCGCGCGTAATTGCGCTTTCCATCGTTTCGTGCCGCTCGAACCAGACCAGGGTATGCACGCCGTATTTCTTGGTGAATCCGTCCACCAGGTTGTTTTGTGCTCGTACACCCTCTTGACCAGGCGCTGGTAACGCCGGCATAGAGGGTGCCATTGCATTGGCTGGCGAGGATGTAGACACAAGGATGTCTTTCCATCGTCCGTCATTCCCGCCCCTGATTGGAGTCGGGGGCAGGCTCCAGCGGGCATCGTCCCCAAAGGGGGAATCCGGGCAGTTGATTCGATTGTTGTTCAGCGGCACCCAGCCCTACGAACTGGATTCCCGCTTCCGCGGGAATGACGACCAAGGGCAAGATAGCTGCCATTACTTCGCCAACGTCTTGGCCCGCTGCGCCTTCTCGATGGCGCTGGCGGCTTCGGGCGGCATGTAGTTCTCGTCGTGCTTGG
>CAIXFP010000377.1 GCA_903918705.1 uncultured Pseudomonadota bacterium | reverse complement strand
GTAGCCACATCAAGTCCAACCAACAAATCCGGCATCCACACCCCGCCCCAAAATCAATGCGCTATCCCATGCCCTGAACCAGGCGCGACCTGCGCGGGAATAGATGACGTCGTCCTGACTTAACGCTCGATTTCTGGGCCTCTCCGGGTGATTCCGTTTAAAATTCACCGATTTCAATAGTTATCGGAAAGCGTGATGACCAAACTTCTCGCAGTTTTCAGCCTCCTGCTTTGGGCGCCCCTTGCCCTGGCCCTCAGCCCCTATTTCTACGGCGACAAGGTCGCCGCCGGCGAAGTACCCGCGGTACAGGATGCTGTGCAGGCCAAGCTTGCCAAATACGGGTTCAAGGTGGTGGGCAAACATAATCCACCTGGGCTTCCCGGCTATGGCGTGGTGATCGTGACCGACGACGCTCTGCTTGCCGCCATACGCAGACTGGGTGGCGCCAATATCGTCGGCGCGCCCATCCGGGTCGGCGTCAAATCGGATGGCACGGTTTCCTACATGAACCTGGAATATTGGGAACGCGCTTATTTCCGTAAACAATTTCCACAAGCGGAAAGGGTGGTGAGGGCCACGCAAAACAAATTGGCCAAGGCGCTCGGAGCCGGCAAGCCCTTCGGCGGCACGGTGGACAAGCAGGATCTGCCCGGCTATCAGTATATGTTTGGGATGGAAGGCTTCGATTCCGACAAGAACGTGGTCATGGAGAATCTGAGCTTCGCCGATGCGGTGAAAACCATTCAGGACAACCTGGCCCGTGGTGTCGGCAAGACGACCAAGGTCTACGAGATCATCATGCCGGACAAGAAAATTGCGGTGTTCGGCGTGGCCTTGAACGACCCCAAGGAAGGTGAGGCCTGGTGGGTGAAGAATGTGGGAGCCGACAGCATTGCGGCCCTGCCCTACGAAATCTATGTGGTGAACAACAAAGCCAGCCATCTTTTCGCGCGTTTCCGCATTGCGCTGGGTTGGCCGAACGTGGGTATGGGCCAGTTCATGCGCATCGTCGAAGCGCCGGGAGTGATCCGCGACACCCTGACAGTGGTGGCGGGCGGCGCGCCCTAGTCAGTAGCCCCCTCCGGGGAGAAGGATTAGAGGCCCGTACCCGGGCCTATTTCATTCCGCGACGATGCGCCCGCAGTAGAAAGCGCGCCGGGTCGATGGCATCGAGCAGATCGCCTTCCACCGGGGAGGGGTCGCTCTCGATCCGGCTGACCAGAATCTCCGCGGCGAGGGTAGCCCAAACCAGGCCGCGCGACCCAAGTCCCAGCAAGCCATATAAGCCTGGCCGGCGCGGTATGTCGCACAGTCGTGTATCTCTTGGCAGGAGCGCTTCCGGGTCCGCCAGCGCGCCGACCAGGGGCAGGCGATCCGGCGTAGCGGCGCGGAAACCGACACGACCCGCCATGGCTACCGAGTCCAGGCCAGCACGCACGCCAGGCAGGATGCGCTCCAGACGCAAAAGATTGCCGGCGTGCTCATCCTCACGCAATTCCAATTCAAAATCGTAGGCGTAGGACGCGCCCAAGCAATGCACGCCGTCCACGGCCGGGGTTAGATAGCCCTCACAGCAGGCGGCAAGACGCAGATCTGGCATTTTGCCCTGCGGAATATGGCTGACCTGGCCGCGCACCGGAGTGATGGGCAGTTCCGGAAACAGGTCGCGCTGCGCCGCGCCACCGGCCAGGACCAGCAGCGGCGCGGCGGCGATGGGCCGGCCGAAGGCATCGCGCAGAAACCAGTGCCCTTCCTCGTAGCGGCAGTCCACGGCCTCCACGCCGGCCAGCAAGCTGATGCGTTCACCGCCGGCAGCCAGCCAGGCGCGGCAGAGGCTGCCGGGACTGGCCCAGCCACCGCAGGGAAACAGCCATCCGCCCAGTGCCGAGTGGGCGCCGAGAAGGCTGCTGGCGACCTCCCGCTCGACGAATTGCAAGTAGTCTGGGGGATACCCCGCCGCCACCGGAATTGGCCGCATTTGTTCCTCATGAGCTGTGTCGCGAGCAATCTGCAACACCCCATCCAGGCGATAGCGGGGAGCGAATCCGGCATCCGCCAGCGCCCGCCAACTCCGTCGCGCTTGAAGAAAGCACGCCCGGCTCAGGCGGGCTGCCAGGCTGTCGTCGCGGGTGACCAGGGGCCGCACGATGCCGGCGAGGTTGCCGGAGGCTTCCTGCGCCGGCTGGGTATGACGTTCCACCAAGGTCACATTCCAGCCGCGCGCGGCCAGTCTTTCACTGACGGCACAACCGGCCACGCCGGCGCCCAACACCAGTGCCCGGCGATCCCCGATGGCACATGCCAAGCGCGCGGACCCACGGGACGGCGCCAGATGGCCCGTCAGCATCTGGCGTTTGCGGCCGAAACCCGCCGTTCTCGTGACGAGGAAACCCGCCGTCTGCAAGGCCGCGCGCACGGCCCCAGCAACACACCAGGTGGACAGAGTGGCCTGAGGCGCGGCTTGGTGTGCGAGGTGGTGAAACAACTCGGCGGACCACATTTCCGGGTTTTTCCTCGGGTCGAAGCCGTCAAGATAGAAAGCGTCCACCTGGGCCCGCAGTTGACGCAGCAGATTGTCCGCGGCCCCCAGGAGCAGAGTGAGGAGCACACCGCCGGACTCGAATTCCAGTCTATGGCAACCGGAAGTCAGCACCGGCCAGGCGGCGCATAGCCTTCGGCTCGACGCCTCGAATTCCGGCCAGCGTTGGTGCAATCGCGCCAGGTCATCCGCAGAAAAGGGATGCAGTTCCACCGCCAGGTAGTGCAGGCGGCGGCATCGCCGCGGGTCGTCGCGCCAGGCAGCCCAGGTGGTTAGGAAGTTGAGGCCGCTACCAAAACCCGTTTCCAGTATGACGAAGCGATTTTGACCCTGCCAGCGCCCCGGCAGATCGTTGCCATGGAGAAATACATGGCGCGCCTGGCCCGGGCCTCCGTCGGCGGAGTGGTAAATGTCGCCGTAAGCTTCGGAGTAGGGCGTGCCGTTGGCGTCGCAGTTGAGACGGGCAGGGAGGATGGCAGTCATGCCGGCGTGCCGGACAACTCAATGCAAAGTGGCTGACGGAGGTTCGAACAGGGCCGCCACGGCCGCTCCGTCGAGACGGTAATCGCGATTGCAAATGTCGTCGCGGATCACGATCTCACCGTGTTCACGCAGGATCGCATCGCATTCCGGTCGACCCAGGCCACGTAGCAAGTTCCATACCTTTTCCCAGTCCTCGGGGCAATGGTGAGTGATGGGCCGAGCGGCGAAGACCCGGATGACCTCCTCTGGAAACAGGCGCAGCAGCAGATCCTCCTGGGCCAGGGCAAGCATCTCCGCCGGATGTAGGGTGGCAAGCAGATATTGCAGCCGATTCCAGCCGTCTTCGTCGCGGGCATCGGCCCCTGGCAGTTTCTGCAGAAACAGCCCCACTGCGCGTTCCGGTGCGGCCGCCAGAATCAGGCGCGTGGGCTGCTGCTCGGATTGGGTCAGATAGTGCTCGAAGATGGCAGCGATGCTGTCGCCCACCAGGGGTACCAGGCTTTGGTATGGCTGATGCATGGCGGGGACATCCAGGGTCAGGGCAAGCTGGCCGTGCCCCAACAGGTCCGGCGCGCTGAGTTGTTCGCGCAGCGACTCCGGCTGCCAATGGGCCATGCCGCGCAGGCGGATTTGCTCATCGCAATCGAGCACCATTAGATTTATCGGCCCGGAGCCCCGGAGTTGAAAGGTCATGCGGCCGGCTTGCTTGAGGTTCGCCGCGATCAAGACGGTCACCGCGCTCATTTCACCCAGCAGATTCACCACCGCGGCGGGATAGTCGCGACCCTCCAGGAGCGAGCGCCAGGCACTGTCAAGGGTAACGAGGGCGCCCCGAATGTCCAGGCGTTCGAACAGGAAAGGTTGGACCACATTGGGCGAGGACATGGCAGGCGCGGAATCGGAACATGCGGCGAATTATCCTTGATTCCTGCTGGGAATACGCACAGGCATGGGTTTACCGAATCGGTGGGCGGGCGTACTCAGTGGCCAAAATCTCTTATGGCAGCCCCATGCAAGGAAGGCCGCAGATCATTGGCGTGTTCCATAGATTGCACTAGCAAGAAACAGGTAGATTAGGAGCGCAATCGCGGAGATCACGATGTAAGCAGTGGCAGAGGACAGGGAAAAGGCAAACAAACCGTTGATGGCAAGACCCAATACAAAAAACACTCCACTCAAAATCCTCAAGTTGAGCGCGCTTCGCGCGTATTCGTAATTGACCGCGACAATTGGTGATAGAGTCCCGGCGAAGAAAGCGAATCCTCCCGCCGCGATATAGTTAGCCAATATGCTATTGCAGCTCGCCAGCCCATAGGCTAGAACAGCGCTGAACAAGACCACCAGCAATAAGTTGACCAACTTGATCTGCATGTCTCAGTCATCCGGCTTGAAGGGAGGGGGGCACAGGGCCACCAGGCGCAGCACCTCAGGCACGTTTTCTGCTTGTTCCCATTTCGCCATGCCAGCCTTCCAGACGTTGGTGGCTCTGGTGACCGTGCCTTGGACGAGCAGGCGTGACAATTCGTCCTCATTGAACGGGCCAGCCTGTTTGCCATCAAGGATCACATAGAAGGCGGACGGTAGCTTCGATGGTGCCATGGGGTTCATCGTGCCCGGAATGTAAGTATTCTGCAGTGCGTGGTTCATCGACGAGACCATCTGCTGCGCCACACCGATACCGAGACCGAATTCGACCAGGCGATCAATGGAGAAAAAATTGTCGCTATTCATATTTGGCTCCTGACTCATGACCCTGGGGGGGGGCGGGGGAGGGCAATGCTGAGCGAACATAGGCTTCAACTCCTCGACGTTGCCCGCCAGTTCCCAATTGGCCATGCCCTGTTTCCAGACATAGTCGATCCTGTTCAAACGTCCTGCGACAACCATCTGCTGTAGTTGGTCCTGGTTGAACGGGCCGGAGTTCTGGCCGTTCATCAAAACGTAGTAGGCAACCGTGGGGGGAGGCGGCGGCGTCATGAACGACTGCTGGATATTCTGACCAGCACTGTTCATCATGCCGGCCATCTGTCCACCCATGACCCCACCGACAGCCAGGCCGGTCATCATTCCAACAGGGTTGAAACCACCGCCGTTGCCCCCGCCTCCGGACAGATTCATCTGGCCCATGGACCCCAGGTTATCAGCTGCGGCTGTAAGCACCCTGGTTTGCTGATCAATCTGGTGCGCACCAAGAAACTGTTGCTCGGTTTGCAACCTTGCGAGGCGTTCGGCTTGTTCTCGCTGGATGCGCAGGGTTTCGCTGATGTTTTCGGCATTGATCGCCTGGGTGTCCTGAAGATTCCGGATATTGATGGCGTTCTGCGCTTGGCGCATGCCCACTTCAAGGTCGGCTGTCACCGATCGAAGCTCCTTGTAATGCGGATCCTCTTTGTTGCTCTCTACGGTTCTGAGGTCGAAGCCTTGCAGGTTAACTCCGAATTGCTCTTCGAGCGCCAGGCGGACACGTGGGGCGATGAGGTCATTGATCTCGAGCAACTTGCGCTCAATCTGTAGAACCGGAATCCCATGATCAGCCGGGACATTGACGATGATGCCCTTGACATACCTGAGCACGACATCCCTGACTTTGTCACTGAACTGCTCGATTTCAAAATTGGTTAGGCGGTACAGCCTGATGAAAGACTTGTAGTCTGTGATGTTGAATCGGAATGACCCTTCTGCCGCCACATTGACTGGGAAGTCGAGAAAACGTGGATCAGCAACGAGAAACCACGGTGTTCTGAACTGAATTCGGATGTTCCCGGCCAGGTTGATAAAATAGACTTCAGCTTGGAATGGGGATTGGCCGGCGTAGGCTAGGCCAATAATGTTGGCAAGTACCGGAAAGTTGGCCGTCTTGATGGTCTCGTCGAACGGCCCCTCAATGAAGTCCTGACTAGATCCGCTTTCTTGCTTGTAGAGAAATACCGCAACCTCGCCGTCCTTCACGCGCAAGCTGCTGCCCCAGCGAATGGCATTTTCCTTGCGCGTGCTGACCGCGTCACCGCTAGGACGCCATTTCCAGACGAGATATTCCGTTTCATCGCAGCGGATAACGTCCATGACGCCGCCTTCTGACCAATTTCCGAAGATAGACATTGCAGACCTTCCTTAAATTAGTCCTGGGAGCGTACCCCAGGACCGCGCGAATCTCACCATTCCTTGCGGGTCGCTGCCTTGCGAGCCGCCGACATCTGCCTGACCCTCTCGGCCAACTTGTCAGCCTGCTCGCGCACCGCCGCGTCACGCTTCTCATTTGCCTCTCGCTGAGCCGCCTCCTGTTGCTGAGCCTTATCGTCGCTTGCCGCCTTCTGCACTATGGCAACCAACTCCTTGCGCTTCTCCTCCCAGTTCGCCTTGGCCTGAGAGGCTTCATCAGCCTGGCATGTTTCCAGATAATCCCAATGCAGGTTGTTCAGGACAGTCATGGCATCAGCGTATTTCTTGTCCCGCTGTTTCGCCGCCGCATCCGCCACGACCCCATCAAGACGGGATTTCTCTGAAGCCGCCCCCCGTGTGTATTTTTCCTCGCATTGCTTGAGTTTCCACTTGTCGATTTGGGTGCTGGCGATGCCGGCCACGATCAGGAGAGCCACCGCCACCACGCCTATAGCCAACAAAGGCGAACGTTTGACGCGAGTCTGAAGGACGCCGGATAGTGGGACGTTCAGGCTACGCTCGACCTCCTCGAACTCGGCCCTGATTCTAGCGTCGCCCTTGTAGGCATTCTTGGCTAGATTGAGCACCTCCTTGAACTTGACGCGCCAATCCTCCGCATTCGGGTCTGGCTTGATGTTGTCCTGGATCTTCGGGTGGATGAAATAAATCAGGCTTTGCAAGTCCTCCCGCGCATTGGGGATGGGGAACTCTCGGATAACCCTTGCCTTGCGCGCGACCAGTTCCTTTTCGAGTCTGCTGCCTGTAATTCCTGCACCAACAAGTTCCGCCTCGATCTCGCTGAAGCGCTGTACCAGATTGGTGACGGTCTTGCTGGCACTCACGCCTGTCAATTCGTACCCGCACAAATCGCAACGCGAGGAGAAGGCCTTAAGCACACCGCCGCAACTCGGACATTTGTTGATGGTTCCCTTTGTCTGATTGGTCGAACTATCGGGATCAGTCACGTTGGTTGCCTCAAATAAACAATATTGGGAGAAATTGCTACCAGTCAGATTCCGTTATCACGCCGTGACTGGCACCATCAGACAGTGGCCTGACGACATAAGGGCCTGCAAGCACCAAGGTCTCGGCCGCAGGAATCTGGGCGTAGGCCGCACCTGTTCCTAGCACCTCACTAGTGGTCAGAGCGCTGCCGAACATCTGCCTGCCGTGGCGGTCGCGCGTCACCCTGAATATCTCCACTTGTTGGCCGACTTGCAGGGTGACTTGCCCGGTCTGCACTCGGATCTGGCGCTTGCGCGCTTTGGGAGCAGGTGAATGATTCGCGTATCGACTGGCAGGCACTGCGATGCGGAAACTGACCTCCCTGGCTGCGGCCTCAATCGGATCGCCGGACCCCAGCGGAACCTCCGACTTGATGCGGATAACGTTACTTACCTCCCGGCTCGCCGCGTTGATCGTAATCAATCGCATCCAGAACTCCTGTGGCCCGACCGAGGAAGCGTCTTTAGCGGCCTGCGTCTCCGCTGCTGAGAGTATGAATAGCAAATCGAAACCGGGTGCGTCGAGTTTGGCAGCGCTGACGCACGTGGAGTCGGTCGTTTGGCTCGACATTCTGATCTGTTCCTCGTTCTGGACATAAGCATCGTTCGCCAGAATGAAGACTGGGCTGGCGGCGAGCCGCTTCCTGCTC
>CAIXFP010000376.1 GCA_903918705.1 uncultured Pseudomonadota bacterium | reverse complement strand
GTAGCCACATCAAGTCCAACCAACAAATCCGGCATCCACACCCCGCCCCAAAATCAATGCGCTATCCCATGCCCTGAACCAGGCGCGACCTGCGCGGGAATAGATGACGTCGTCCTGATCACTGTCCAGGTTCGCGTGGAATCAGTGTCCAGGGTGGCCTAGAATACGCACTAATGCTCCGGTCGGCGTGTTACGCAAACGCTATCAGCGCTTCCAGACGCTCCAGCGCGGCACCGCTGGTCAGCATCCGCTGTGCCAGGGCCACGCCCTCCGCCAGGCTCTCGGCACAATCTGCGGCGAGCAGGGCAGCCCCCGCGTTGAGGGCGACGATGTTCTGCTCCGGGCCGGGCTTGCCGGAGAGGGAAAGCAGCAGCCGTTCCTTGGCAGCCACCACGTCGGCGACGCTAAAATAGGCGGACTCGCAGCGGCTCAGGCCGAACTGCTCCGGGGTCACGGTGTATTCGTGGATCTCGCCATGGCGCAACTCGGCGATCCAGGTTTCCCCGGCCAGGCTGATCTCGTCGAGGCCGTCGGCGGCGTGCACCACCAGTACGTGGCGGCTGCCCAGTTCGCGCAGGACCTCGGCCAGCAATCGCGGCAGGTCGCGGTGGAACACCCCCATCACCTGGTGCGGGGCGCCGGCCGGGTTAGTCAGGGGGCCCAACAGGTTGAACAGGGTGCGCACACCGAGTTCGCGCCGCACCGGGGCGGCATGTTTCATGGCGGCGTGGTGATTGGGGGCAAACATGAATCCGACACCGATCTCACGTACCGCCTGGGCAACCATTTCCGGCGCCAGGTTGACGTTGACGCCCAGGGTTTCCAGCACGTCGGCGCTGCCGGATTTGGACGACACCGAGCGGCCACCATGCTTGGCCACTCTGGCGCCGCCCGCGGCCGCAACGAAGGCAGCGGCGGTGGAAATGTTGAAGGTGTGGGCGCCGTCGCCGCCAGTGCCGCAGGTGTCCACCAGGTGTTGCACGTCGTCCAGCTGCACCTTGGTGGAAAGTTCGCGCATCACGTTGGCGGCCGCGGCGATTTCCGTCACCGTCTCCACCTTGCTGCGCAGGGCGCAGAGGGCACCGGCGATCTGGGCGGCGGAGAGTTCGCCGGTCATGATGGCGCGCATCAGCCAGAGCATCTCCTCCCGGCTGAGATTGCCGTGGTGGATGATCTTGTCGAGCAGGGTTGAATAGTTCATCAACGGCTTTCCGTCAGGAAATTCTTCAGCAAAGCGTGGCCGTGTTCGGTGAGGATGGATTCCGGATGGAATTGCACGCCTTCCACCGCCAGCGACTTGTGGCGTACCCCCATAATTTCGCCGTCATCGGTCCAGGCGGTGATTTCAAGGCAATCCGGCAGGCTCGCGCGCTCGATCACCAGGGAGTGATAGCGGGTGGCGGTGAACGGATTGGGCAGGCCGCGAAACACACCCTGACCGCCGTGGTGGATAGGTGAGGTCTTGCCGTGCATCAGTTGTTTGGCATGAACGATTTTGCCGCCGAAGGCCTGGCCGATACTCTGGTGACCCAGGCAGACGCCGAGGATGGGAATGCGCCCGGCGAAGGTGGTGATCACCGGCACCGACACCCCGGCTTCCATGGGTGTGCAGGGGCCGGGGGAGATGACGATGTGATTGGGCTTCAGCGCCTCGATG
>CAIXFP010000375.1 GCA_903918705.1 uncultured Pseudomonadota bacterium | reverse complement strand
GATTTGGCGAGTTCCATGGGCGGTCCGGGTAAAAACAAACGCGGCAGCGCTAGCGGCGCGACCGCGTTCCAAACAGGGAGTTATCAAGACGGCTATCGCATCCCACCGTCATTCCCGTTTGCGCGGGAATGACGGTAGTTGCCGGGTTAGCCGCGAATTATAAAGGTTTGCCGGCCTTCGCCAGTTCTTCCCGGATGGCTCGGCGCACGGCTTCCTCGGTGCGCAACTGCTGACGAATGAACAGGTCGGAGAGCCGCTGTTCCACCGCGCTCACCAGCCGCTCGAAATCGTCGTCGCCGGCCTGGGGGCGCGATGAGAAGGGGACGTTGAGTCCAACCTTGTTTTCCCTGCGCTCGCCCAGGCGCCGCTCCTGGGCGCGGCGTTCCGTGGCGAGTTCCTGGGCGTGGCGTTCTTCCTTTTCCGCCACCACCTCGGTCAGCACCGGAAAGTCCTCGTGTTCCAGGCCCTTGTCCAGCAGCACGTCGGGGTCGCGCTTCTCGAACAGGGCGTCGATCTTGCCGAACAGGTCGCGGCTCTCACTCATGCGTGCTCCGCCAAATCGTGGGTTTCCAGGGGATAACCGCGCTGCTTGAAGAAGCGGTAGCGGTTGCGTGCCCGCTCGCGGTCGCCGTCATCCGTGCTGACTACTTCCAGCAGGCGCTGGAAGCGGCCGAAGAACTCGGGCGGTTCGTCGCCCAGGCTGATCAGAATATCCGCGCTGGCCAGTTCGTCCGGTTCGCCGCCGATCAGTATGGGGGTCTGCCGGGCGAGGGGATGGCCGCAACGCACGTGGGGCAGGAACGACAACTGCTGCGCGGTCCAGAAGGTGGTGTCGAGTTCCCGGGCCAGGGCGTCGTCACGGGTAAAGACCAGGACGTTCTGGCCGGCACTGAAGGCCTTGGTCGCCAGCTTGCGGGCGACCAAGATTTTGGAGGGCGCGTTGAAATAGAAATCGATGCGGGTCATCGGGATGGGCGTCGGAGCGAAAAGGAACGGTCACGCGTGGATGCCAAGCGTAGCACAGCCCCCGGTTTGCCCCCACGGGTCGGGCCGTATTCCCGGGGGTTAGGGCAGATCACGGCGCGGCCGCCTGCAACTTGGATGATATAAAGCGGTCCATGTCAGTCGGCCACAGATAGGAGCCCTTCATGAAACAGTACGCACTCGCGCCGCTCGCCGCCCTGATTCTGGCGTTTTCCGGAAACGGCCATGCGGATGTCGACACCTACAAGATCGACAACAGCCACAGCTTCGTCAACTGGGAAGTGCGCCACGTGGTGGCCCATACCAGCGGCACTTTTCATGACGTGATCGGCAAGATCGTGTTCGATACCGCCAATGTGGCCAAGTCTTCGGTGGAGGCCAGCATCAGCGTTTACAGCCTGAACTCCAGCCATCTCCGGCGCGACCTGCACGTGCTTACCGAGGAATTTCTCGATGCCCACGACTATCCCGACATCAAGTTCGCCTCCACCTCCTTCTCACCGGTTTCCTCGGAGCGCGGCCTGCTGACCGGGCAACTCACCCTCCACGGGGTGACCAGGCCGGTGAATCTGGAATACCAGATCCTGGGGGTGGGCAACGACCCCTGGGGCGGCGTGCGTGCCGGTTTTCGGGCCACCACCCGGATCAACCGCGCCGACTTCGGTATCACCAAGTTCTCCAACAACGGTCCCATCGGCAACGAGGTCGACATCACGCTGTTGATCGAAGGCATCAAACTTGGCCCCGATGGGCATCCCTTCGTCGTCAAGAAAGCCGCGGTCGAGGAGAAACCCAGGGTCATTTCCTATCCCATGCCCGCCCTGGCCCAGCCGGCGCCCATCGGGCAGTCGATTCCGGTCATTCAGGTGGCTCCTGGCGTGCCGCCGGTGGCGCAGCCTGCCCCGGTAGTGCAATATGTGCCATCGGCGGGACAGGCGGTTCCGGTCATGCAACCGGCGCCGCTGTTGGTCCGGCCGGTTCCCGAGCCGCTCTCGGTGTCGACCGCGCCTCCCGTGGCCCAGACGGTGCCGGGCAATAAGGAAAGCATCGAGGACCAGCTCAAGAAGAAACTTAACGGCTTGCTCAAATGAGCAGAAATCAACCGACCCAGGAGAACCATCCATGAAGACTTTCATCCCCCTGATAGCCGCCCTGTTCCTGACCAGTGGCCTGGCCCTGGCGGCCGCCGATGCCAAGAAAGGCGACGCACCCGCTGTTGAAAAGAAACTCACGTCCCAGCAGCAGAAAATGGCCGATTGCAACAAGGAAGCCACCGGCAAGAAAGGCCCGGAACGCAAGGCTTTCATGAGCGAGTGCCTGAAGAAGAAGCCGGCCGCCCCGGCCGCCGAAGCCGCCGCCGGCGGCACGCAGCAGAACAAGATGAAGGACTGCAACAAGGCGGCGGGCGAGAAAGCCCTCAAGGGCCCGGAGCGCAAGGCCTTCATGAGCGAGTGCCTGAAGAAATCCAAG
>CAIXFP010000374.1 GCA_903918705.1 uncultured Pseudomonadota bacterium | reverse complement strand
CTGCCTGGCTGCCGTCGGCGCGGCTCAGCACCAGATCGGCATAGCCGCCCAGGGCGCCCCCCACGAACTGGCCGTCCAGTTCCCGTTCGGCCTCGACCTTGACCACCTTCGCCTGGGCCAACTGGGCACGAAGCTGGGCCAGGGATTCGCGCACCTGGAGGCGAAACTTTTCCAGGTCGGAGCGGCGCCCCGGCATCAACAGCGTCGCGCCTTCTTCGGCGACGATGGATTCGAAGGCCGGGCCGAACCAGGCGGCGAAGGTCTTGTCGTTCATCTTCAACGCCTTGGGCTGTGCGAAGAAGCGCTCCACAAGGCCATGGGCCAGGTTGCCGCACAGGCGGAAGTCATCGCCCAGGGCCAGGATGCGCGAGGGCCGGAGTGCCGCCGGATACTTGAGCACCCAGTGGTAGGGGTTGAACAACAGCAGTTCCAGGCTGGAATAGGAATCACGTCCTTCCCGCGCCGGCAACGTGCCGGCAGGCAGGCTCCACCAGCGGCGCCGGGCGGGCAGGGGCGCGTGGGGCACGGCGGAAGTGCCCGCACCGGGCTGGCTCAACAGCGCCTCCAGGGGGCGCACCGGCAGCCCCGCCACCAGGGCTTCGATCGTCAACCACAGCGGATGCACCTCGACGCCCTTGGGCGGCAGCACCAGGGCCAATTGCCTGCGTGCCGCCAGGATCGGCTTGAGCCAGGCCCGCGCGGCGTGCTCCAGTTCCTCAGCCGGATCGGGCAGTTGCACCCCGGCATCCCTCAGTTGCGCGATTTCCGAGCGCGACCAGGGATAGCTGGCGGGCAGGGTGGGCATGACCATCTGCCACCAGACCACCCGGTCGAAGGCCTCCAGCACCGCGCCCGGCTCGCTCACCGCTGCAAAGGCGCCCACTTCGGCCACCCACAGCGGGTTCTCGCTCCCTCTCGCCGTGGCCTGGGTCACCAGTTGTTGCAATTGGCGCGGCCGCAGCGTGGTCACCCCCTGCTGCTGCAAGCCCTCCAGCGCTTCGGCGCAGGCGTGGGCCTGGGCGTAACCGGCGTGATAGGCACTGCGTCGTGCCGGGTCCGCCTCGCCCAGCCGCTCGCGAAAGTAGGCTGCCAGCCAGCCCACCCGCTCCAGCAAGGCCGCCACCGGGGCGCCGGTGTCCTGCGAGTAACGCGGGTTCTCGACCCAACGCCGGATCGTCTCCCTGACTTGATCGGCCTTGTCGCCATCGTGTTCAGCGATGCGGTCCAGTGCCTCGTGCCAGGCTGTGCCGCCGATCCCCGGCCGCTCGGCCACGACGCCGGCCAGGGTGAACCGGGCGAAGCCCGGCACCGGGCTGACCGAATGCGAGAAGAATTGCAGCAGGGCATGGAAATTCAGCGGCTCCCAGACCAGCTCCAGGGCCAGCGGCAACACCTGTAAGGTGGGCCGGAACGCGCTCGCATCGCGGAACCCCTGGCGCGGCTGATCGTTGGCGGCCAGCAGGCCATCGAACAAGGCCGCATCCGACCCCGCCACGATCAAGGTGTCGCGCTCGGAAGCCGCCAACTGCTGCGCCAGCCAGCGGCCGGAAAGGAACCTCGTCTCCGCCTGCACCACGGTCAAACTGCCATCGTCGCGCCAGGCCAGGGGCTCGGTCGGCTCACCCGCCTGGGCATTGAACAGACTGGTCTGGAGTTCACCCAGCAAACCCTCGCCCTGGGCCTGCAAGGGCGCCGCTTCGGTCACCGGCAACATCGCCAGCATCTCGCGCCAACAAACGGGAAAGGCGTCCAGTGGGTCGGCCAGAACCACCCGATCGATGGCCGGGTGGCGGATCTGCATCGCCTGCCGCACAAGCGACAACCGCTCGTCCAGGGAGGGCGCCACGGTATCCACCGCCAGCGCCTCCACCTCCCCCATATCCCGCAACCGCGCGGAAGCCGCCTGGCCCACCGTCCCGTGCCAGCCATGCAAATGCCAAAGGTCACGCCACCCCAGCAAGGTCGCGGCCGTACCCAATTCGTCGGTGGCGAAACTGCGGTGATAGAAGCGGTCTTCACGGTCACAACGCTGGAGGCAATCCCGGTATTGCACGATGCGTTCGGATTGGCTGGGTTGCTCACGCAACAGGCCGAGTTGGGTTTCCAGGGTGGTCAGGAAACCTAGCGGGCCGAGGGTAGATTGTCCAAAATTAGTTGCTGGGTGATGGCCGCGTTCACCACCCAAGTGGAGACTTAAGGTGATTTTCATGAATTATCCAGGGCTCGTTGCTGAATCAATTGTGGGCAGCGAACTAGGGATCGCAATTGGATGGTTTGAATTGCATATCGGCGTATAGCAATATAGCCAATAACAACTCTCATAAACGCGCCCCCTTTTGTTTATTCGAACAGGGAACTTGCCAATATATATCTTACCAAAAGTCCACCCATTTTTTACATATTGTATTATTGTCCCCGTTTTTGCCTTCACTATTGGTTGGGTTGTGGGCGGAAACGCATTAATGCTTTTTGGACTTGCTGGATCCATCCACCAGTCAATTATTGGTGGCTTCCAGCACTCCACAACTACGAGCCCTCGGGTATCCAGTGGGTTAATCTGAGGGTGCCATTTCTGATGCTGGTTTGCATGCCCGCAACTAACACGACCCAAGTCTTTAAGAACTCTATCTATTTCCGTTGGAAAATCAAAGAATTTCTTAACTTCGAGTAGAACGGCCAATTCCGGGGCAAAACAATATGAATCCAGGAATAAGGTGTTATTTATCCCTTCAGTGCAAAAAGGCCGCTCCATAAATGCTATGCCATGCGCCATGGAGTTTGTAAATGCACGAGCGATATGAAACGAAATATTTCGCTCCGCTATGATATTGTTTTTCCTACTAATATTGCCCCAAGGTTGAAAATAGTGCAGAGATGTTTTGTACGCCACCGCGGCGGATTGCAGCAGATTAGGCATAATCTGATCTGCACCCATTTGGGGGTCTTGTAAAGTAACGTCATTAAGTGAAGAATGTATGCAAGCCATTATTTTATCCTTTCTTGAAAAATCACCCATTAGATGAAGTTACGTCGCACGTCACAAATTTGATCCCCAAACCCCCGAAGCCACCACTCCAGTTGTCCCGTATCCACCACCGTGGCGCTAATCTGATACTCGTCATCAAATTCCGTTGCTTGCTGATCTGCAGACAGTGGCGATTCCACTAGATGGAAACCTGCATCCTTGCCAATACGAAATGTAAGTCGGATTCGACGACCTTCCCCAAACCCAAACCGCCCATCATCATCATATTTCCGCAAATCAAATTCCTTCGGCCGTTCAAAGGTCAGCGTTGAGGCCGAGGCTGAAACAATTCGATGCAATGCCAGGCTGCGTTCATTGTCGAAACTACGGTATCGACAAACCAGATACATGCGCGGCCCCTGCTGGGCGAGGCCCAGCGGCATGACCACTACATTTGCCCGCTTGCCGTTGGCATTCTTGTAATCCAGTTTCAGCCATTTGTTGCCGTACAGGGCATTGCTGACTTCCTCAAAGACGCCGGGATTGATCATGGGCGGCAGCAGCGGTTGCGTGGTGCTCACCACCCGGACCTTGGAGAGCCATTCGCGCTCGCGCTGGGCATTGGCCTGGGGGCCGAGGTTGGAACGCGCCTGGGTGAAGAAGCCTTCCATGGATTTCATCAGGCTGGCAGGCAGCAGGTTGTGCAGGTGTTGTTCGGCCAGGGTCAGAAGCAGGGATTCCTGTTCACTCAGCATCGGTAAAGCCAGGCCCTTGGCGCGCTCTTTCCATTTGTAGCCGTAGGGCTTGTTGCTGTCGTCGCACTCGATTTCGAAATGCTTGCTGAGCATTTCCAGTTGCCGCTGGATGGTGCGAATTTCCCGGTCCACGCCCAGGGCGGTGAGTTGCTCGTGCAATTCCGCGGCAGAGACCTTGCGGTTGCGCGGAATCCGGCGCAGCAGTTCCAGGGCCAGGAGGACGGTTTCGAGGGTGTCGGGGCGCTTGGGCATGGGAGTCAGAGTTCCAGGTTGCCGCGCCCGGCGAAGAATTGCCAGAGCCGCACCATGGCGTAGGTGTCGAGGCCGCAGTAGTCGAGCAACTGCTTTTCAATCTGAGTCTTCCGGTCGGCATGGGTGTTCGGTGCGATGGCTTCGAGATAGGCGTCCATCGCCATGCCGCCATCCTGCACACCGTCCAGGGCGTCGTAGCGCAGATCGGGGGCGACTGCAGGCAACACCTGCTTGATGCTCCAGCTTCCGTGCTGGCTGGGGTGGTAGTAGCGCTGTTCCGCTACCCGCAGCAGGTCGACCACCCGTTCGTTGATGGCCAGCAACGGTGAAGCCAGGTCCGGGTAGCGCTCGCCCAGTTCGCGGATGCGCGCTGTCTCGAACCCGGCGTTGTAGACGTACACCGGCCCGCGTTTGCCGCAGGCGGCGATCAGCTCCTCGGCGAAGGCACGGGTGGGGTCGTTGCCGGATAGATCGAGGAAGGCTTGATGTTCGAGCCTGCCGCTGCGCGAGAGGCGGTGGACGCTGAACTGGAAGGGAATCTGCTGGTAGGGCCGGGTGCCCAGCCAGATCGGCACCGCGAACTGGATGGTCTCGAAATCGATGAACCAGGCCGGCAGTGGGAGGGTAGCGAGGTCGGCGGCGGCACCGGCGGCATCGAACCAGGTCTCGCCCGTGAGCGTGCAGGTCTTCACTCGGCGCTGGCGTTCGTTGAGCAGGTCATCCGGGATGTCGCGCAGGTCGGCGGCCCGGTGTTGCTCGATGTGCGCTTTCAGGGCGTTGGACTGGATGCGCGGTAGCCAGGCGATGGGGTATTCGGCTTGCGGCTCCAGGCTCTGGCAGTAGCCGAGGAAGCCGCAT
>CAIXFP010000373.1 GCA_903918705.1 uncultured Pseudomonadota bacterium | reverse complement strand
GGCGGAGCCGAAGGGCAGGTCCAGGCCGATCTGCTCCTTGGTGAGGAGGCCCATTTCGTACAACTCCATGGCCGCGCCCACGGTGGCACCGAAGGAGATGGGGTCCATGCCCGCCTCGTTGCAGACGATGTTGGCGTAGGTCAGGGTTTCCAGGTCGCCCACCCCGTTGGCCGCGCCCAGGGCCCAGGCCGCCTCGTATTCCAGGCCGCCGGTGGCGCCCCAGTATTTCGGGTTGTTGACCACGGTGAAGTGGGTCGGGTCCATCTGGGAAATGCGGCCGCAGGCGATGGTGCAGCCGAAGCAGGCGGCGTTGGTGACCAGATTGGCCTTGCCGTCCGTGGGCCGCTTCTCGTGCATGGCCTCGCCGCCGATCCTGCCGGCGGATTCGAACTGCACGTCCTGATGGTTGCGGGTGGGTAGCGCCCCCATCTCGTTGATCACGTTCATCAACACCTGGGTGCCGTACTTGGGCAGGCCGGCGCCGGTGACGCCGTTCTCGGCCAGGATCTTCTTCTTCTCGGCGGTAATCTTGAGGAAGGCGGGAAAGTCCTTGATGCCGGACAACCCCTGGGTGCCGCGGATGGCCACCGCCTTCAGGTTCTTCGAGCCCATCACCGTGCCGACGCCGGAGCGGCCGGCAGCCCGGTGCAGGTCGTTGACCACGCAGGCATAGAGCACCCCGTTCTCGCCCGCCTGGCCGATGGAGGAGACGCGAATCTGCGGGTCCTGGTGGGCGGTCTTGATGCTCTCCTCGGTTTCCCAGGTGGTCTTGCCCCAGAGATGGGAGGCGTCGAGCAGCTCGGCGCGGTCGTTCTCCAGGTAGAGGTAGACCGGTTTTTCCGAGCGGCCCTCGAAGATGATCATGTCCCAGCCGGCGAATTTCATCTCGGCGCCGAAGAAGCCGCCCGAGTTGGAGCAGGCGATGGCGCCGGTGAGCGGCCCCTTGGTGACCACGGTGTAGCGGCCGCCGGTGGAAGCCATGGTGCCGGTGAGCGGCCCGGTGGACATAATGAGTTTGTTCTCGGGGGAGAGTGGGTCAACCTTGGGGTCGATCTCTTCCACCAGGTATTTGGTGGCGAGGCCGCGCGAGCCCAGGTAGTCCATCGCCCATTCCATGTTGAGGGGTTCCGGCGCGCAGGTGCCGGCGGTCAGGTTGACGCGCAATACTTTTCTGGTCCAGGCCATGATCGTCTCCTTGTCAAAGTACCGCGGCGTTGGCGCGGCCGGCCCAGGCGCGCATGCGCGAGAGGCCGGTCCAGTCGGCGTCGACGAAAGTGATGGCGCCGGTGGGGCAGGCCTTGGCGCATTCCGGGTCGCCGCCGCAGAGGTCGCATTTCTGCACCTTGCCCACGTCCGCCATGTAGTTAATGGTGCCGAAGGGGCAGGCGATGGTGCACACCTTGCAACCGACACAGGTGGCTTCCAGCACGACCTTGGCGCCGGTCAGGCTGTCCAGCTTGATGGCTTCCACCGGGCAGGCATGGAGACACCAGGCCTCGGCGCACTGGGTGCAGGTATAGGGCACCTTGCGGCCTTCGTGCTCGAAGCTGAAGACCTTGATGCGTGACTTGGAGGGATTGATGGCCCCGGTATGCTCATAGGAACAGGCCATCTCGCATTGCAGACAACCCGTGCACTTGACCGGGTCGATGTACAGGGATTTTTGCATGTCGTCACCTCGCTCCAGCGACCGCCACCGCGGCGGCCCGAATAACAAATACTAATGGTTGGATAAGAAATGTCACCCATACGGACGAAATTTTTACCCTTTAGCCACTTCGCGTGGGGTTAGGCTGGCCGCCCAGTTGCGCATGTCCCTTGCGCTAAAAGGCCCATTGCGGGTCTCAGGGGGGAAGCTTCTATCGGCGGTCAGACAATTGTTTCTTGGTATCTCCTGGCGCCGGGATGATCCTCGGACTGTCCATCCGCATGGTCTTTGGAAGAGGGAGCCGGATTATGATGGCTAGTGCAAGACGAAAGCCGCCAGGGCGACAGCGCGCTGAAATGACGTCAACTCCAACTTGTCCGACTTCGACCGCCTGGTTGTAGAGCAATGAGTCCCGCGGCTGGGAGTTAAACCTTCATTGAACCGGTGAATGCGACTTGTTTTTCCCAACTCAACGCCTGGAAAATGACCTCTCGATGACCAGCAGCGACCTGGTTTCCCGCACCCTCGCCTCCGTCTGGCATCCCTGCACCCAGATGCGCCACTTGGAGCGCGACCCGCCCCTGGCCATCGCGAGCGGCGAGGGGCCCTGGCTGTTTGATCCGGACGGGCGCCGTTATCTGGACGCCATCTCCTCCTGGTGGGTCAACCTGTTCGGCCATGCCAACCCACGCATCAACGCGGCGCTCATCGACCAGCTTGGCAAGATCGAACACGTCATCCTGGCCGGCTGCACCCATGCGCCGGTGGTGGAACTCTCGCAACGGCTGGCCGCGCTCACGGGCCTGGGCCATGCCTTCTACGGCTCCGACGGTGCCTCCGCCACGGAGATCGCGCTGAAGATGAGCTTCCACTACTGGCGCAATGTCGGCCGGCCGGCAAAGACCGGCTTCGTCAGCGTCAGGCACGGCTATCACGGCGAGACCCTGGGCGCCCTGTCAGTCACCGGCGTGGCGATCTTCCGCGACACCTATGCGCGCCTGCTACGACCGTCACACCAGACCATGAGCCCGGACTGGCGGCTGGCCGCTGCCGG
>CAIXFP010000372.1 GCA_903918705.1 uncultured Pseudomonadota bacterium | reverse complement strand
GGTGATGCGGGTGATCTTGCTGATGGAGCCGATCTTGCTGGCGCGATCCGCCGCCAGGGTTTGCAGGCTCATGGCCTGGCGCTGGCGCTCGCTCCAGCGCGCGCGGATGCCCGGCAGCATGCCCATGGCGTGGATGACTTCGGCGTTGCGCAGGTTGTTGTTGGCGTAGAGCGCGGCGGCGACATTGTGGTTGCCGGCTTCCTTCAGGGTCTTGTGGGTGACCAGTTCGTTCAGCCAGGCCAGGGCCATCAACAGCAGGGCCGCCACCAGGGCAAACACGCCCAGCCACGGATGAATGAGGGTGATCACCAGCAGATAAATCGGCATCCAGGGAACGTCGAAGAAAGCCACCAGGCCGGAGCCGGAGAAGAACTGCCGCAACTGGGCGAGATCCTGCATGGCCTGCACCGGGTTGCCGCCCAGCTTGCGCAGATGGCGCTCGAAGGCGGCATTGAAAACACGGTCCCCCAGGGAACGGTCGATCTGGATGCCGACCCGGGTGAGCAGGCGCTGCCGCACCGAATCCAGCACGCCGAAAAGGATGTAGAGCACCATGACGATCAGGGTGAGCATGACCAGGGTGGTGCTGTTGCGGCTGGTCAGGACGCGGTCGTACATCTGCAGCATGTAGAGGGAGGGCAGCAGATTGAGCAGGTTGATCACCAAACTGTACAAGGCCGCCTGGGTGAAGGCCTTGCGGTAGGTGCCGAGCACACGCCCGAGCTCATGCCGGGAGTCGAAAAGGTGTTTCATGAACGGGAAGTCATCCTGGTTGAAGCCATGTTTTTTGCCTGGCGGTGGATCGAAAAGATCGCGAAAACGTTCCTCAATACACCACTTCTTTTTTGATGCTGATGCAGCCCTGCCCCGCCGGCATCAGATACACCTTCGCGTAGGGTCCGCCGTCCAGGGTCTGGATGTACTGCCGCAGCGGGCGGGCCAGCTTGAAGTCGGGGAAACTGGCGGCCACCTGCTCGCAGGTGCCGGCCCAGTAGGTGACGGCCTCGTAATCGCCATCGCAGCCGGTCGCCGAGGGACTGTAGCCCGTGCTCACGTAGGACAGGCCGTTGCTGCCCTGGACTTCCATGGACACCGAGGCGAGGCCGTGGTCCGGTTCCCGCGGCGGCAGGAACACGGAAGCGCCGCTGACCGCGCCGTTGGTGAGGAAATTGCTGATCTGGTCGATGCGCCCAAGACATTGCCGGACGCCGCCCTGGGCCGCGAAATTGGCCACCGGCCCCAATGCCGCGGCATTGACCGGCGCTGCGGGCGGGGTTTTCTTGGCGTGGGATGCGGCGGACGCGGGCAGCGCGAACCCGGCGAGCAGCAGCGCGAGCCCGGCCGCCGCGCGGAAACTGAAGGAGGGATTCATGGGGTTGGGAAAAATAAATGCGGCGGGAGTGTAGCACGGGGTTTTTGCCTGCCAGGCGGTACGGGTATCGTCTTGTCAGCGCTGGCGAATCGGCCCGGGACGGGCCTCCCACGACGAACACCCGGTAGGGGCGGCCTCCGGCCGCGATCAGCCTTTACGGGAACCCCGCCCGCCCGGCGCCCCTCTCAACCCCCGTCAGTCCAGGGCAAGGCGTATGCGATCTTGAAACCACCCGGTCCGGCACCACGTTGCTGCAATCTTCCTGAGGAGTCTCTCCATGCTTAGAAACGCCTTTCTCGGTTCCCTGCTTCTGGCCAGCGTCGCGCTGGCCGTGCCCACCCTGGCCGCGGACGAGCCGACTCTCCACCAGGTCTACGAGGCCGCCAACGCCGGCCGGCTCAACGATGCCCAGAGCATGATGGACAAGGTTTTGCAAAGCCATCCCAACAGCGCCAAAGCCCACTTCGTCGAGGCGGAAATCATGGCCCGGCAGGGACGCAACGACAGTGCCGCCAGCGAACTCGGCACGGCGGAGCGCCTGGCGCCCGGCCTGCCCTTCGCCAAGCCGGATTCGGTCGAGAAATTGCGGCAGCGCATCACCCCCGGCCACGCCGTCGCCCATGCCTACGCGCAACCCGCCACGGCCCAGACCGCGTCGGGTGGCGGCATCCCCTGGGCGATGCTGTTGATGGGCATCGGCCTGGTCGCCGCGCTGATTTTCTTCGTGCGCTCCCTGAATCGGCGCAGCACCTACATTCCCGCCGGCGGCGGCGCGGCCTACGGCCCCGGCTACGGCGCCGCGCAACCGATGCAGCCCTACGGACCGGCGGGCATGGCCCCGACCATGGGGCCGGCGGCGGGCGGCATTGGTTCCGGCATCCTCGGCGGCCTGGCCACGGGTGCGGCGGTAGGCGCCGGGATGGTGGCGGGGGAAGCCCTCATGCACCATTTCACCGACGGCAACCGTTCCGATTCCGGCCTGGGTGCCTTCCCCGCCCCGACGAACGACAACATCGCGCCACCGGATGACCTGGGCGGCAGCGATTTCGGCATCGCCGACAGCGGCTCCTGGGACGACGCCTCCGGCGGCGGCGGCGGCGACGACTGGAATTGAAATCCGTGGGAGCGGCCTCCCGGCCGCGACCGCCCCGGCGGGTTCAGGCCTGTTTCGGATCCACCGGGTCCAGGTGAGTCATGACGTTGAGCACCGGCACCGCCGCCTCGATGCGCCGCTCCGCCTCGTCGGCGATGTCGTGGCCGGCCCGCACCGTCAGGGTGGCCAGCACCTCCAGATGCACGTCCACCAGTATCTGATCGCCCATCTTGCGGGTGCGCAGGTCATGGTAACCCAGTAGACCGGGCGTTTCCGCCAGGGCGGCGCGAATCAGCGCGTGCTGCTCCTCGCTGGCGGAACGGTCCATCAGGTCGTCCAGGGCCTGCCAGGCGAAGGACCAGCCCATGCGGCCCACCATGAGGCCGACGATGAGGGCCGCCACCGGGTCGAGCAGCGGCAGGCCCAGCAGGTTGCCGCTGATGCCGAGTGCCACCACCAGGGAAGAAGCCGCATCGGACCGGGCATGCCAGGCGTTGGCCACCAGCATGGTGGAACCCACCCGCTTGCCCACCGCCAGCATGTAGCGGAACAGGCCCTCCTTGACCACCAGGGCAGCCAGCGCCACCCACAGAGCCAGGACATGGACCTGGGCGATGCTCTCCGGATGCAGCAACTTGGCCGCGGAGGACCACAACATGCCGGCGCCGACCGCCAAAAGCAGCATGCCGAGCACCAGCGAGGCGGCCGTCTCATAGCGCATGTGGCCGTAGTGATGGGTTTCGTCGGCTTCCCTGGAACTGAAGTGATTGGCCAAAAGCACCACGAAATCGGCCAGGAGGTCCGACAGGGAATGGACGCCGTCGGCGATCAGGCCCTGGGAGCCGGAGAGGAAACCGGCGGCGATCTGGGAGCCGGTGAGCAGCAGGTTGACCGCCACGCTGACCAGGGTGCTGCGTCGGGCGGCGGCTTGGCGTTCCGGGGTTTCGATTACGTTGTCGGCAGTCGGGGGCATGAAGCAACTCGCTAAGGGACAGGCCGCTGGCGGCCTGCGCGGCGGCGAAGTCTAGCAGCCTGACGGCCTTTTCGCCTCGCCGGGCAGGCCAACGCCTTTGCACCGCATACGCGGTGGCGTGGCCATCGCCACGGACTTTGACTTATGGGAATTTTTCCCATATCGTGAAGCCCATGGATGCAGAGTGCCCGGGCGGAGCCGCCGCCCCCCCATCGGAAGCCACGCTCCAACAGGCCCTGTTGGCGATACGCCCGTTGCTGCTGTGGCTGCTGCGCTCGGGCATCGGTCATGGCGCGTTCAGCGCCGCCCTCAAGCCAATGTTCCTGGATTGCGCCAGGGAGGAACTGGAGTGGCGACAGCGCAAGGCCACGGACTCCGCCCTCAGCCTGCTCAGCGGCCTGCACCGCAAGGATGTGCGCGCCCTGGCCGCGACGGCAAAAGCGCCGCAACCCGGCCCGGCCAAGGCTTCGCCGGCGCAGCAGGTGGTGGCGCGCTGGCTGGCGCAAGACTGGCCGAAACGGCTGGCCCTCAGCGGCTCCTCGGAATCCTTCGAGGCCCTGGCCAGGACGGTGAGCAGCGACTTTCATCCACGCGCCATCCTCAGCGAACTGGAACGGCTCGGCATCGTGTCCAGCGGCGAAGGCCAGGTGGAACTGCAACGCCGGGCCTACATTCCCGACCCGGCCAGCGAGCAGGCGGGCGCCTTGATGGCGGCGGGGGTGGCGGACCACCTGGCCGCCGCCGTGCATAACCTGAGCGGATCGGGTCCGCGCCGCCATCTCGAACAGGCCGTGTTCGCCGATGGCCTGAGCCCCGAGTCGGCGCGGCAACTGGAACAACTGGCCAACCGGCTCTGGAACGACGCGCTCAAGACCATGGTGGCGGCGGCGGTGCCCCTGTGCGAACGCGACGAACCGGCCGGCGGCGACCAGCGCATTCGCCTGGGCATGTATTGCTACAGCGCAGCCATGGCCCCCACTCCCCATAGCCAGCCACAGGAAAACCAGTCATGAAAGCATATGTTCCATCTCAACCGGCGTTCCGGTCCGGCGGCCACGGCGGGTGGCTGGCCGCCGCCGGAAGCGCGTTCTGCCTGGCCCTGGCCTTCCTCCTGGCGGGCTGCGGCGGCGGCGCCACCAACACCGCCGGCGTCGGCAGCGGCGGCAGCGGCGTCGCGGAAGGCAGCGTGACCGGCTTTGGCAGCCTCATCGTCGACGGGGTCGAATACGACGACAGCAATGCCAGCGTGCAGGCCGACGGCGGCGGCGGCCTGCGCAACGTGGCGGCCAAGCTGGGCCAGCGGGTCCGTCTCGGCTATGACGCGCAAAACCGTACCGAGGCGGTCCTGGTTTTGCCCCAGTTGATCGGCCCGGTCACGGCCGCGGTGGATGCCTCTCATCACCTGGCGGTCATGGGCCAGCCGGTGCAACTCGTCAGCGCCAGCCAGGCCAGCCAGTTGGGGATGCCGACGGTACTGGACGGCTGGAGCGCGGCCAGCGGCATCGCCAGCGGGGATGAGGTGGAAGTGCATGGCGCCTGGTACTACGACAGCGGCAGCGGCAGTTACCAACTCGCGGCGACGCGCATCGAAAAGCTGGCCGCCGCCGCCGATCCCGTGCTCATCAGCGGGGTGGCGCAGACGGTCAGCGCCAATGCGCTGCGGCTCGATTCGGCCAACGGCGACTGGGTGAACTGGCCCCAGGCCGGCCAGGCCGTGACGGCAGGCCAGGTGGTGCAACTATGGCTGCCGCGCGCCGCCATGTATCTCCAGCCCCTCAGTCCCACGCGGCTGCTCGACGCCAGCGCCCAACTCGCCGCCCAGGCCGGCCAGGGCCTGCGCCTGAGCGGCCCGGCGTCGAATTACGACGCGGCCGCCAACACGGTGGACATCCAGGGCATGCGGATCAGCCTGCCTCCGGGCCTGGCGCTGGACGGACAGAATCTGGCCGGCGGCGGCTTCCTCGATGTCGACGCGGCGCCTGACCAGAATCAACTGGTGGCCGGCAGCGCGCGCCAGACCCCGACTCCCGGCGGGGGCACGCAGACCGTGACCCTCAAGGGCATCGCCAACAACATCGACTGGAGCGCGGCCAACATCAGTTTCACCTTGCGCCAGATCCAGGTCAGCGCGAGCCAGGCCAGCCTGGACGCGAGTTGCCGCGCCCTCAGCGCCGCCTATGCCAACGTCTATGTGGTGGTCGCCGGCAGCCTGCCGGCGAACCAGGGCACGGCCGGCGTGGTGGCCAGCAGCGTGACGTGCAGCCTGAACCCGCCCGGCGGCGCCAGCGTCGATTTGAGCGGCCAGGTCAGCCAGGTGAATCTGGCCGCCGGCACCCTGCTCCTGGCCACGACACGGGGCGGCGTCAGCGCGACCTGGGACGCCAACACCTATTTCGCCCTCAGCCCGGCGAGCCTGGCCGGCCAAAGCGTCGAAGTCGAGGGCGCCTATGGTCCGGGCAACGTTCTGCATCTGACCCAGGTCCGCCAGGGAAACTAAACGAGTTTCATCCACCTTCCACGCAAAGGAGACTTTCATGACCATCGAGCGAACTTTTTCCCACCTGTTCCGGCGCCTGGCCCTTGCGGTCGGGCTTACCGGCCTGGCGCTGCTGGCGGCCTGCGGCGGCGGCTCGGGCGGTTCCACCAGTTCAAGCAGCAGCGCGCAAAGCGCCAGCGGCATGGTCACCGGATTCGGCAGCGTCATGGTGGACGGCACCGAGTACCAGGATCTCCAGGCCGCGGTGCAGCGTGAGAATGGCGACGGTAGTTTCAGCAACGTGGCCTTGGGCCTGGGCCAGCGGGTGGAGGTCGCGAATGACGGCCAGGGCAACGCCACCCATATCAGCGTCGACGCCGCGCTGATGGGCGCGGTGAGCGCGGTGGACGCGACCGGGTTCCAGGCGGCCGGGCAGCGCGTCAACATCAACGCGGATGCCAGCGCGGGTCCGCTGACCTGGTTCGGCGGCGGCTACGGCAGCCTGGCCGACGTCACCGTGGGGGATCTGGTGGAGGTCCACGGCAACCTGGTTTACAACTCGGCACTCAACGCCTACGTCATCGCCGCCACCCGGGTCGACAAACAGAGCGCCAGCACCGGCCTGCGGGTGATGGGCCTGGTGAGCGGCCTCGACACGACCGCCAAGACCTTCCGGATCAACGGCCTGACGGTGGCCTACGGCAGCGCCACGGTGGTGCCGGCCGACACTTCCCTGGCCAACGGCCAGATGGTGGCGGCATGGGGTGGCGGCGGCGCCCTCAGCGGTTCCGGCGCCAGCCTGGCGCTGGCGGCCAGCCGCGTGCGCATCATGAACGGCCCCCATGCCGGCAACGTGGCCAGCGGCAGCGCCCGGATCGGCGGCGTGGTCAGCAATTACGACAGCACCGCTCAAACCCTCTCGTTGCAGGGCGTGACAGTCTCCCTGGCCAACGCCAACGTGCTACCGGCCGGAGCCCTGCTCGCCAATGGCGCCTATATCGTTGTCCAGGGGGTGTTCGGCGGCGACGGCGTGCTGGCCGCCAGCCAGGTCACGGTGCGGGAGGCCAACACCGGCAGCGACACCGCCAGAGTGGAATTGATCGGCCTCATCGACAGTTACACCGACGCCACTTCCTTCGTGGTGCGCGGCATCCCGGTGGACGCCTCCACCGCCGCCGTGGCCGCCTCCTGCGCCAACGTCACGCTGGCCGCCGGGGTGCTCGTGGATGTCGTCGGCCATGCCCAGGCCGGCACCGATGTGGTCAAGGCCGACTCCCTGGCCTGCCGCGCCGCGCCGCCGGCCATGGTCATTCGCGTCCTGCGCGGCAGCGTCAGCGGCGTCGACACCACGGCCATGACCTTCACCCTGACTCTGGCCAACGCCACCACCCAGGCGGTGCAGTGGAACGCCCAGACCGCCTTCCTCGGCAACCTGAGCGGAACCACCCTCAATACCGCCACGGTCGAGGTCACCGGTTATCTGAATGGACAGGTATTGGTCGCGCGCCAGATCAGCCCCGCCGGATCGACCCTGGCCGATCAGTTCGCCCCGGGCGGATCAGGTTGGTCCCAATACAATCTGAAATTCCGTCCCGGCCAACATTGATGCAACCGGGAACTTAACCCGACGCAGCCTGTCCGGGTCAGCCGGACGGCTGCTTTACCCGACGCCCATCCGGGCTATACGTTACCCTGACGGGCGCAGGTCCGCCAAGTACCCATAGGAGTGCAGAGCCATGACGAAATCCCCTGGATCGAATTTGATCCACCCCACAGGCTGGCTGCTGTCAGCCCTCTGCGCGGCGACCCTGCTGAGCGCCTGCGGCGGCGGCAGTAGCGGCGGCACGCAGGACTCGGCGGCGAGTGGCGCCACCGCGACCGCCGCAACCACCCTGCAAATGGATGTGGTGGCCCTACCCGCCGATGTGGCGGCGCAATCCGCCCTTCCCTCCTTCCACGTCGCGCCGGCGCTGCTGAACGCGCCGGACGACACCGACGCGGGGAACGGCAACGCCTCGGCCCACCTGGGGCCGCACACGGACACGGTGCCCGGCGAATTCGCCGACCTGTCCAGCAACAGGCTGACCCTCCAGACCTTGCAGGCCCGCCAGGCCCTGGGCGCGCCCAGCGGCTCCGCCACGCCGCAGGCCTCGGGCGGCGCCGTGTCCACCTACACGCCGGCCCAGATCCGCGCCGCCTACGGCCTGCCGGCCCTGCCGGCGGCCGGGGCCAGCCTCACCGCGGCCCAGGCCGCGCAACTGGGCGCCGGTCAGACCATCTACATCGTCGACGCGATGCACGATCCCAACGTCGCCGCCGAACTGGCCGCCTTCAACTCGAAATTCGGC
>CAIXFP010000371.1 GCA_903918705.1 uncultured Pseudomonadota bacterium | reverse complement strand
CCGGGTTGCCTCGTGGCCGTCCATCACCGGCATCTGCACGTCCATCAGCACCACGTCGAAAGCCTGGGTTCCGTGTTCAGCCAGGCGATCCAGCGCCTCGCGGCCGTTCTCCGCGAACACGACCCGGGCGCCTTCGTGCTCCAGCAGGTCTTCCAGGATCATGCGGTTGATGTCCACGTCCTCCGCCGCCAATATCCGCAATCCCGCCAGGCTCGGGCCCGCTGTCACGCCGAGCGCCGGAGCCGCCGCCTGGGCCTGGGCGACGGGCAGGGGAAGGCGCAGGGTGAATACGCTACCGACGCCGGACTCGCTGCTGACCGTGATGTCGCCGCCCATCAGGCGCGCCAGGTTCCGGCTGATGGCCAGCCCCAGGCCGCTGCCGCCATATTGCCGGGTGGTGGAGGTATCGGCCTGCTCGAAGGCCCCGAACAGTCGGGAAAGCTGTTCCGGGGTCATGCCAATGCCGCTATCGGCGACCTGAAACACCGTCTCCTCGCCGATCCGGCTCACGGCCAGCGTCACCGCTCCGTTCTGAGTAAACTTGATCGCATTGCCGAGCAGGTTGAGCAGTACCTGTTGCACCCGCAGGCCATCGCCCGACACCCAATGGGGCAGTTCCGGGGCGGCCTCCAGGGTGAGGGCCAGGCCCTTGTCCCGGGCTCGCTCCTGCATCAGGGAGATGGCTTGATCCAGGGTGGCGCGCAAGGAGAACGGTTGCTGTTCCACCGACATCTTGCCCGCTTCGATCCTGGAAAAATCCAGGATGTCGTTGATCACGCCGAGCAGATGCCTGCCGGCCTGGAGTATGTGGCCGAAGGCTTCGCTGGACTTGGCGTCTAGGCTGTCGCGCAGGCCAATCTGGGCCATACCCAGGACGGCGTGCATGGGCGTGCGTATCTCATGGCTCATGTTGGCGAGGAATTCGCTCTTCACCCGGGCCAGACGTTCCGCCTCCATCCGCGCGCTTACCAGTTCACTGGTGCGAGTGTCCACCAATTCCTCCAGGTGATGGCGATGCCGGTCCAACTCCTGGCCGATGCGTTTCTTCTCGGTGACATCTTCGCTGATGGAGACGTAGTGGCTGATGACGCCCCCGGCGCCGTGGATGGGAGTGATGCTCTGGTAGGCGTAGTAGATCTCGCCGTTCTTGCGCCGGTTGATGACCTCGCCGCGCCAGGCGCGGCCCTCGCGCAGGATCCGCCACATCTCTGCGAAGACGGCGCCCGGGGTTTCTCCGGATTGCAGCAGGCGCGGATTTTTTCCGTAGACATCCAGCAGTTCATAGCCGGTGACCGAGGCGAACGCCGCGTTGGCGAACTCGATCTCGACCCGGCTATTGGTGATGAGGATGGCATTGGAACTCTGCTCGACCGCGCTGGAGAGATTGCGCAGGGTTTCCTCCGTCTCGCGGCGGGCGGTGACGTCGCGGAGAAACGCGAAGTATCGTCCCCCGAAGGCGGGACTGTGGGAAATGCTGATTTCGAGGATGATCAGGCGGCCATCCTTGGTGCGCTGCCGGGTTTCATACAGCATGCGCCCCTCGCGCCGGATCCGTTCCAGGCGCGCCGCCGTATCCTCGGACTTCTCCGTGGCGTCGATATCCCAGACCTGCATGGCCTGTAGTTCCGCCCGGCTGTAGCCGGTCATCCGCGCCAGGGCCGCGTTGACTTCCAGAATGTGTCCCGCTTCATCCAGCACCCAGAAGCCATCGCCCGCCGTTTCCGCCACCAGGCGATACATGGACTCCTGTTCCTTCAAAGCCGCTTCGCCCCGTGCGCGGGCAATGAAGGAGGCCATGATGTGGGCCGCCGACCCGAGGAAATCTTCCTGCGCCAGATCACTCACCGCGCCCGACGGCAACTGCACCACCAGCACGCCGAGCACGCGCCCCTCGGCCAGCAAGGGCAGGCAGTCATGGCCCTGGTCGGCCAAGCCGGAACTGTGGGCATCGACGACGTCGGCGAGCACCTCCTCGCCGTCTCGGGCCGCCTGGCCGCACAGGCATTTGCCCGGCGGCAGATGGCGGCAAGGCCCGAGCATTTCCGGGGGCTGGTTATGGATGATGCTCATTTCCAGATGTTCGCCGTCCTCCGCCATCAGGTGGATGGCCCCTCTGGGCAGCAAGGCCAGCCAGGGCACGGCAAGCATGCGTGCCAGGCAGCGCGCCAGCGTCTCGCGCAGGCTGCCCCCCGCGAGGATGATTTCCAGGAGTTCCCGCAACGTGGCCTGCTGCTCGCGGTCGCGTTGCAGTTGCAACTCCACGAGCTTGCTCGCGGTGATGTCGAGGTGGCTGACGACCAGGCCGCCCTCGGCCGAGTCGAGCGGAATCACGTTCATCAAAAACCAGCGTTTATCCGTGGGTGTATCGCAGGGGTATTCCAGGTTGAATTGAGCGCATTTCCCGTCGAGCACGGCGCGCAATCCCGCCAGCGCCCTTGTGGCCGAGGCATCGGACGCGGCGGCGGCGCTGCGGAAATAATTCAATCCGACCCCGTTGCGCGTCGCCGAGTCGCCGCCGTTGGCCATGGCGAAATCGCTCCAGGCCCGGTTGACCCGCTGGATGCGGCCGTCGCGGTCGAGCACGGCCACGACCTGGTCGAAAGAGTCGATGACCGCGCTGGCCTGGGCGTCCTGCTCATGTCGGGCCGCCTCGGCGGCGTGGAGCATGCGATAGCGCAGTACGCTGGAGCGTAGCCACCAGGCGATGGCGGCGAGGGTCGAGATCAGCGCGGCGATCAGGGCAAGGAGCAATGTTTTGCGTGCGTGCCAGTCGGCATAGGCCTCATTCGCATCCATCTTGATGACCAGAAACCAGCCTGAATCCGGCACCGGGCGCAACACGGAAAGCACCGGCACACCCCGGTAATCCGGTCCTTCGTAAATACCGGAATGGCCGAGCACGGCACGCACTGACGGCAAATCGCTCCGGCTCAAAGGCATGAGCAGGCTGAAGGCCGCCTCCGGGCGGTGGCGTGGCTTGTTGATGAGCAACACCTCGTCCCGCTCACGGCGCACCAGCATGGTTTCGCCCGAGGCGCTGGCGATGGGCCAGGATTGCAGCATGGGAAACAGGAAGTCGTCGGCATCGTAATGAACCAGGATCGCGCCCAGCAATGTGCCTTCGCCATCGATGACCGGCGCCACGGCATCCAGTTCGACGCCTAGGTTGGTCTTGCGCAGGTCGGTCAATCGGGCGGTTTTGTCACTGAGCACCACGGCAATTGCCTGCTGACTACTTACGTCGAATTCCCGCTGCGGGATCAGATTCAACAACAGATGTCCGGTCGCATCCACGACCTCGACATCCTGGAATGTCATGCTGCGGCGCAGCCCCTGCAGGAACTGCCAGAGGGCGGCCAACAGCCGCGGGTCTGGTCGTTCCCGCCAACGCGCAAGATTCTCGATGAGCGTGGGTCGGCTGGAGAGATCCTGGATGTCCACAAGCCGTTTGCCCCGCCACTGCGCGAGTTGCGCCACCTTATCCTGGGCGATGGCTTCCAAATTGGTATGGGCCTTGCGATCCGCGTTTGCCTCCTCGCTTTGGTAGATCCTGCCACCCAGGAAGATCACCAGGGCCAGCAACACGGCGAGCAGCGCGACCATACCGCGCCACGGAACGATGTCACCCGGGCTTACGCCGCCTGGCCGGAACAAGCGTCGCGCGGGCATCAGCAGGGCGTCGCCGCGTCGTGGCGGCGGTGGTGGCCGCAACGGTTCGCCCGCCCGTCGCCCTGGTCCGGGTCGAGGGATGCCACGCGTTGCTCACGAACAGCGGGGTAGGGCGGAAGGGGAACCATAAGCCAACTGTTTCCTTGTCCTGGGATTCGAAAGCGCAGCGCCCGTATGCCCGGGTCAGCTCGCGCCATAACGGCCAGAGCAAGGAAATCTTTAGCGCATGCGCTGGAGCAAGGCGAAGTGGGGGACTCCCTCCGTTCTCTCAAAGGGAACCCTTGCGCAGGCTGGGTGAAGTGCATGAGAACCCCTGCGCCGTTGCGACTGGCGCCCCCCCAAGCGGCCTGCACTACTTTTACGCCAGGCTCTGCCCGTGCTCCCGGGTGTTGTGGAATTTCACCCGGGGCCAGCGTTCCATCGCCAGAGAGAGGTTCACCCGGTTGTCCGCCAGATACACCAGGTTGTCGTCCACGTCCCGGGCCAGGCGCTGCTGCTGGGCGCGAGCGAATTCCGCCAGATGGGCGGCGTCCTCACAGGTGACCCAGCGGGCGGTGTGGATGCCGGCCTTCTCGAACACCGCGTCCACCCCGTATTCCGCCTTCAGCCGGTGTTCCACCACCTCGAACTGCAACTGGCCCACCGCCCCCAGCAGCAGGGTGCTGTCCACCAGGGGCGCGAACACCTGGATGGCGCCTTCCTCGCCCAGTTCCCGCAGTCCCTTGTTCAACTGCTTGGATTTCAGCGGGTCGCGCAGGCGGGCGCGGCTGAACAGGTCCGGGGCGAAATAGGGAATGCCCTTGTAGGTGAGCATTTCCGATTCAGTCAGCACGTCGCCGATCTGCAACTGGCCGTGGTTGTGGATGCCGATGATGTCGCCGGCGTAGGCGTCTTCCATGCGGGAACGCTCGTTGGCCATGAACACCACGGCGTTGGCGACTTTCATCTCCTTGCCGGTGCGGCGGTGCTTCACCTTCATGCCCGGCGTGTATTCGCCGGAACAGACCCGGAAGAAGGCGATTCGGTCGCGGTGGTTGGGGTCCATGTTGGCCTGGATCTTGAACACGAAGCCGGTGAAGTTGGGCTCGTCCGGCGCCACCATGCGGCTCTCCCCCTTGGCGCCAATCGCTTCCCGCGCTTGCGGCGGCGGCGCCCAGTCGATCAGGGCCTGGAGAATCTCGCGCACGCCGAAGTTGTTGATGCCGGAACCGAAGAACACCGGGGTCTGCCGGCCCTTGAGGAAATCGTCGAGATGGAAGCTGGCCCCGGCGCCCTGGACCAGTTCGGTCTCGTTGCGCATCAACTCGAACTCCATGGGGCACAGGGCGCGCAGGCGTTCGATCTCCTCGCCGCGCAGGATCTCCACGTCGCCGTCGGCCCGCTCCTCGCCCGGGGTGAAGCGCATCACCTCGTCCTTCAACAGGTGGTAGACCCCCATGAAGCGCTTGCCCATGCCGATGGGCCAGGTCACCGGGGCGCAGTGGATCTTCAGTACCGACTCGATCTCGTCCAGCACCTCCAGGGGGTCGCGTACTTCCCGGTCCATCTTGTTGAT
>CAIXFP010000370.1 GCA_903918705.1 uncultured Pseudomonadota bacterium | reverse complement strand
CGGTAGACCCGAAACTGCTGGCCAGACACCGTGTCCTGCCGATCTCGCAGCGTGGCAATCGCCTCTACGTCGCGCTCTCCGACCCCAGTAATCTGCAGGCGCTGGACGACATCAAGTTCCAGACCGGCCTCATCGTCGAAGCCGTGGTGGTGGAGGACGACAAACTCGGACGCTGGCTGGACAAATACGGCGAGGCCACCGAGGACACCATCCTCAAGACCATAGAGACCGAGGATCTCAACCTCGAATTCACCGACGAGGAAGCCGTCAATGCCGCCAGCACGGCGGCTGCGGTGGACATCGACGACGCGCCGGTGGTGCGCTACCTGCAGAAAATGATGCTGGACGCCGTCAACAGCGGCGCTTCCGACATCCACTTCGAGCCCTACGAGAAGACCTACCGCATCCGCTACCGCCTCGACGGCCTGCTCTACGAGATCGCCCAGCCGCCCCTGGCCATCAAGGACAAGATCGCCTCCCGGATCAAGGTGATTTCCAAGCTGGACATCTCGGAAAAGCGCGTCCCCCAGGACGGCCGCATGCGCCTGGTCCTGTCGCGCAACAAGTCGATCGACTTCCGGGTTTCCACCCTGCCGACGCTGTATGGCGAAAAGATCGTCATGCGTATCCTGGATGCGTCTGCCGCCACCATGGGGATCGAGAAACTGGGCTACGAGCCGGACCAGCTCAAGCTGATCACCGACGCCATCGCGCGGCCCTACGGCATGGTGCTGGTGACCGGCCCCACCGGCTCCGGCAAGACCGTTTCGCTCTACTCCTGCCTGAACATCCTGAACCAGCCGGGGGTGAACATCTCCACGGTGGAAGACCCGGTGGAAATCCAGTTGGCCGGCATCAATCAGGTCAACGTCAACGAGAAGGCGGGCCTGGATTTCGCCACCGCCATGAAAGCCTTTCTGCGCCAGGATCCGGACATCATCATGGTCGGCGAAATCCGCGACCACGAGACCGGCGACATCGCCATCAAGGCCGCCCAGACCGGCCACATGGTGCTCTCCACCCTGCATACCAACGACGCCCCCTCGACCCTCACGCGCCTGATCAACATGGGCATCCCCAGCTACAACGTGGCCGCCTCGGTGCATCTCATCACCGCCCAGCGCCTGGGCCGGCGCCTCTGCCCCAACTGCCGGAAAGTCATCGACATTCCGCCGGAAGCGCTGCTCAGCGCCGGCTTTTCCGAAGCCGACCTGGACGGCTCCTGGCAGGCCTACGCGGCGGTCGGCTGCGACAATTGCAAGCAGACCGGCTACAAGGGCCGGGTGGGCATCTACCAGGTCATGCCGGTGACCGAGGAAATCCACAACATCATCCTGAAAAACGGCTCCACGCTGGAAATCGCCCAGCAGGCGGAACGGGAAGGCGTGCTCGACCTGCGCCATGCCGGCCTGCTCAAAGTCAAACAAGGGCTGACTTCTCTGGAAGAAGTCCTTGCGGTCACCAACGAATAGATAACGAACCGGGAAACCCATGGCGCAGGCCAAGACCACTGAAGTCCCCTACCTCTGGGAAGGCACCGACAAGACCGGCAAGAAGCTGAAGGGCCAGATGCTGGCCCCGGGCGAGGCCTTCGTACGCCAGGCGCTGCGCCGGCAAGGCATCAACGCCCAGAAGGTGTCGCGGCAGAGCGTGTTCGCGCGGGCGCAGAAGATCACGGAGAAAGACATCGCCCTGTTCACCCGCCAGCTTGCCACCATGCTCAAGGCCGGCGTGCCCCTGTTGCAGTCCTTCGACATCGCCGCGCGCAGCCACGCCAATGCGGCGCTGCAACGCCTGCTGGGCGAGATCAAGTCCGACGTGGAAACCGGCACCAGCATGAATGCCGCCTTCCGCAAGCATCCGCAATATTTCGACGGGCTCTATTGCAACCTGGTCCACGCCGGGGAGCAAGCCGGCATCCTGGATTCCGTGCTGGACCGGATCGCCTCCTACATGGAAAAAATGCTGGCCCTGAAGGGCCAGATCAAGTCGGCCATGTTCTATCCCATCATCGTCATGGTGGTGGCCTTCGTCATCACCGGCGGCATCATGCTGTTCGTGATCCCGGCGTTCAAGGATCTCTACGGCAAGGCCGGCGCCCAGTTGCCGGGCCTGACCATGGTGGTGCTGCATATCTCCGACCTGTTCGTGAATGACTGGTATTTCATCCTGGCCGCCATCGCCGGCATCGTCATCGGCCTGGGGCAGGCCTGGAAAAACCCGCAGTTCCGCGCCCGGATGGACGCCTGGATGTTGCGGATCCCGGTGTTCGGCCCCCTCATCGAGAAGGCCACGGTGGCGCGCTGGTCGCGGACCTTCTCCTCCATGTTCGCCGCCGGCGTGCCCATGGTGGAAGCCCTGGACTCGGTGGCGGGTGCCGCCGGCAACCACGTCTTCATGGAGGCCACCCAGAAGATCCGTAGCCAGGTCGCCACAGGTTCCAGCCTGGCCAACTCCCTGCAGGCTTCCGGCGTGTTTCCCAACATGCTGATCCAGATGGTCTCCATCGGCGAGGAGTCCGGCTCCCTCGATTCCATGCTGTCCAAGGTGGCCGACTACTACGAGCGCGAGGTGGACGACGCCGTGGCCGGCCTCTCCAGCCTGATGGAGCCCTTCATCATGGTGATTCTCGGCACCCTGATCGGCGGCATCGTCATCGCCATGTACCTGCCCATCTTCAAGATGGGATCGGTGGTTTAACCCCGCCGCGCCTACCAGCGCGCGCGCACCGGCGTCAGCCCAGCCATGCTCCAACTCCTTGCCAGCCAGCCGGCCGCCCTGATCTCCCTCGCCGTGGTCCTGGGCCTGTTGATCGGCAGCTTCCTCAACGTGGTCATCCACCGCCTGCCCATCATGCTGGAGCGGGAATGGCGCGAGCAGTGCGCCTGGCTGGACGGCGAGCCCGCCGCCGCTCCGGCAGCCGCCCGCTACGACCTGATCCAGCCGCGCTCGGCCTGCCCCCGCTGTGGGCACCAGATCGCCTGGTACGAGAACATCCCCATCCTGAGCTGGCTG
>CAIXFP010000369.1 GCA_903918705.1 uncultured Pseudomonadota bacterium | reverse complement strand
GATCGGTGGCCCGCCTTGGTGCGCTACATCGTCAGCAAGATCCTCTCCGACAAACCCCAATCCCCTCCATCACCCTCCTTGCCTCGGCCCGCTTTGGCTTGGGAGGCGGGGTAACAGAGGAAAATAGGTTCAAGGCTCAGGAACCACGGGAACACCACCGCGCGCCATCGACCCGTGGGCAAAGTTCCGCACCGCCCGACGTTTCGATATGGACCGGTTCATGCTTGCCGGCACCACCTTTGAGTTTGACCGTGCCGACCACGCCCACCACCACGCCCACGACAAAGCCGCACAGAGCGCGCCGCTCGACCTGGCATAGGGGGCACAGCATCAACCGGCACCGAAAAGCGCACCAGCGAGGCCCAGCGAAGCCGGCACGGCATGACCGCGCATGGGGTGGGGGGCCATCCGTCCATGGGATGGCCCCGAGCGGACACCTAGTGTGAATCCATTTGGACAAAAAATCGCCCACCCGGCGTATTCAGCAAACAATCAGCAAACGATGCCGGGGGGGGCTTCCGTCCCTAACTTCGACCGCCTGCCTGACCGCATGTGTCCGACAATTTTTGCCGGCGCGAATTTCAAACCCTGGGTTGACACGGAGAAACCCCCACTTCAAGAGGACACACCATGAGCACCTGCATGAAATGCGGATCACCGCTTCCAGCAGCAGCAGCAACCGGCCGGCCGGCTGTTTACTGTTCAGCCGGCTGCCGGCGCGCGGCTGAGCTTGAAATCAAGCGACTGCAAACCCGGCTGATTAACATGGAAGCCAAGGCATCGAACGTGAGACTTGGTTACGGCCTGCCAGGGCGAGGCGACCTGGAGCGCATCACTGCGGAAATCGACCTGGCGGAAAGCCGGCTGCGCGAACTGTTGGCGGCCGCACCAGAATGATTCACGGCGTTTGCGCCGAGTTTCTGCGCGCCATGGTGCACACGTCAACCCAGTGCCAGCGCGGGCAGACGGGGCATTGTGAACGCGCCAGGTTCACAATTACTGCGCACCATGGCGCGCATCGAACTTTTCAGGAGGTAGGCCATGCCACGGTGGACAACGGAATCGAGAGCACGTCAGGCTGAACGGATTCGCACCTGGAAGCCCTGGAAGGCATCGACCGGACCTGTCAGCATGGACGGCAAGGCGGCATCCGCGGCGAACCGTGCCGACCACTTCCGGCGACTGGATGAGGAGCTACGGCGGGCGCGGCAGGAGCTCCGGCAGGTACAGGCCAGGATTACGCGGCTTATGTGCTCTCGCAAGCGCAGCATCGCCGAGTGGGCAGCCCTGGCCGATGACTTGGACGGCGCTTGAGGCGCGTTTTTTCGGTTGGCAAGAGGGCACCAATCACGGGATGCACTACGGGATGCACTACGGACTGAACTAGTCGCCTTGTGATCTCATGCTAATCAATGTGTTACCGCAACTGTTCGAGGTCCCCTCCCGCACCAGACACCAGTCCGAAGCAATCCGAAGAAGTCCACGAAACCCGCGCAGATCTAGGCTTCGCGGGTTTTTTCTTTCCGGAGCCGCCTGAAGAAGATCGCCTAAATCCACGGTTTTTTGCACTACGGGTATCCGCTTCCTGTTCGTCAGGTCAGCGCTTTGCCTTCGGCGACCGATAGATTTCCAGTCACCCAGAACACCCTTGACGTTCTGCTAACTCTTCCCCTTGCCGGGCGAGCAGAGGGCTTTTACCTCCAAGTCAGTGCGCCCTGCCGGTCGCACCCACTAAAAACCGCCCGGACAGGCCGGGCGGTGTAGCTGGGGCGAAAACCATGGTCGCATACCGATGCGACACCGTTGCCGTGTCTTCCCTCGGCTGGGGAATGCCCCTGGCGGAGAGACTCCTCCGCATCAGGGACAGCCATCCTTACAACTGAATATTCAATGCGATACGACTTCAGTATCTCTGCGCTTCAGATAGGCGCCGCCGATAACGGCGATCATGATCAGGAACCCCAGTGAAGCCCAGGGGTACTTGACAGTCAGGATGACTGGGGTCAACACACCGCGAGTGGCAGCGCGCAGCACTTCATGCTGAGCGATGAAACTGGCAATGGGCGGAGACACTTTGTAGTAGGCCTCGACGAAACCGCGACCGAAGGCATTGGTCAACAGGTAGTGGTCCCGGAATTGACGCAGCACCATGACGTCTTTAGCCATCGGACTGCCATACGCGGCCGTGGCAATGAAACACATGGGACTGCCACCGCTGTCACTCGACGAAGAGGAAGCGACATAGCCAAGGCCGGGAGCGCCCGGGTCACTGATCTGTCCATTAACAGCCAGGTCCGTGTCGGCTGGTCCACCATCCTGCAAGGTGACATCGATGTACTGATAAGGGCCACCCGCCGGGCCGAACGCAATGGGTACGACCGTCGGATCGAGTCCTTTCCAGGCACCATTCACAACCTTGAACCAGGCAAAACCTGATTTGATGCTTCCGTCCGCATTGAGGAATCCATTGGGGTTGGTCTTGTCGAACAGCGCTGCCGGCGGAGTAATCCGCACCACTGCGGTGCCGCCCGAAGGGACGTTAATCAGGGTGAAATGGAAACCGCCGATGGGCAGGTTGGTATTCGTGGGTAACGTGGCCGTACTGGCGGGATCACGACCCGGAACCTTGATCAATACGCCGTTATACGCATCCAACCTCACCAATCCCTGGTTGACCGCCGGAGTATCGGTTCCCGGGTTCTCCGGGAGATTTTTCGAAGTGCTTGGCGCATTGGGATCGGCATAGGTCAGGGATTGCAATACGAAGGCGACGGTCAGACGGGGGTAGCTATACAGCCACATGTTGTCCGCCCAGGTATCTTCCGCCGCCGCCGCGCCCGTACCGGCGATGGCATTGTTGACGATGAAATCCTGCAGATCGGCCAGCCAGCTATGCGTGCCTAACAGGTTGTTGGCGCCCAACGTTCCCGCGAGGGCTTTGGACATGGCGTAAACATAGTAATAGTCATTGCCATTTACGCTCCACTTATAGGCCGGCGCGGAATTATCCGTGCCTGAAGCAAACCAGTTGATTGCCGCGGTGGCTTCGGCGCTGGTGCCCTTTCCGATCATGGCGAGAGACCAAATGCCCGCGCCCGTCATGGTCACATTGGTGTAGTCGTAAGTGCCGCTGTAATGGAAATGCCCATCAACTGCTTGCATGGTTTTAAGGTAGGCGTACAAGTTCGCCGCCCAGGAACCTGCCGTGTCGGCATGGATGGGGATGTTCAAATGGCTGGAACCGTAATAGAGCCCCATTGCTCCGAACTGGGTATTGGACATGTCACATTCGCCTGATGTGGCGCTGGGCGTGTAGGTCCATCCGCCGCAAGTGCTCTGGTGGGTGGCCAGATAATTCACGGCATTCTGGATGATGGTCTCCAGGGTCGGATCCGTCGTGGTTTGCTGGCCGGCATACAAGCTCAATGCCACAAGGGCCAGGCCGGTGTTGTAAGTCTCGTCGCCACTGACGTAAATCCCGCCATCGGCCTGGACATTCGAGCGTATGTATTTAACCCCCTTGTCAATCAACACCTTGTAATTGGCATCGGCATATTTGCCGGTATCGATCAAGGCCGCGACCGCGCCAGTCGTATCAGGAAGCGAGGCCGACGTGCTGCCGGATACGGACCACCACCCTTGGGTGGAATCGCTCGGATTTACGATGAACGTGTCGAACAAATATTGCTGGCCGCCCGCCATCACGGCCTGAACTTGAGCGGCCGTAGCCGCGCCCGCCGAGGGAATGAAGAGAATTAATAAAGCCGTCAGACTCAATAATCTGCACCACCATCTGCTTTTCATAACAGCCTCCTGACTAAAACAGGCTAATGCCCGAAGTGAAACGAAATAACGCGATTCTCTCCGCCATTTAATTCACTACCTTTTGAATTAACCGCCACTCCGGGCGGAACGGAAACCAAAATAGGGTGCCGTGTATAGCGGTGAACGGAATACACGTTCGGCATTGCGCATGTAGGCCGGACCATAGGTAAAACCGCCACCCCGGCGCACTCTCAGAACCATGGTTGAGGACACGGGAGTGCTTGGCCCCAGGGGATCGGTCGCGGATGACCAACCCGGATCGGTATAGTCGGCCGTCTCCCAATTCCAGGTCCATTCCCAGACATTGCCGGTAATGTCATACAAGCCGTAGCCATTGGCGGGATAAATGCCGACACTGGTGCTGCGGCCTTCATAGTAGTTGGCCAGGTTTCTTGGGACCGAATTGGGATCAGCCGGGGCGTCTCCCCAAGCCCAGCGTTTGGCGACCAGTCCGCCCCGCTCGGCCTTTTCGAATTCTGCTTCGGTGGGCAACCGGTAACCCGTTGCGGTGCCATGGGCGGACCAATCCACCATGTTGTTTTGCAAATCAGCTTCGCCAGTGCGATAGACCGTGGTATGTGCCGCATCGGTGTAATAAGCCGGCGTCAGCCCCTCCATTTCGGATCGGGCATTCAGCCATTTGACCACGTCATACCAGTTGACCCAGGTAACCGGCATATCCGTGCCATCATTGTCCGAACCCTTCCTGCCCGGGTCATCGAAGTTATATCCATGAAGAATGGCCCAGTTGTAGACCGATACCCACAAGTCGTAGGTGGTCTCGTAGCGGTCCATGCGAAAGGCGCTGATGCTCAGTGTTTTGACTGGCTGGGCATAAGTGATGTTGTCGGCGTTGCTACTGTCGCCAAACTGGAAATTGCTGTCAGCGGGTATGCTGACCATGCGCTGATTCGCGGCGACGATGGCCTGAGTACGCGGTGTTGCGGAAAAACTCAGGGACTCGGCGCTTTCGCCGCTGTTGTTGACCGCCGTCACGACAAAAAACCAGGCCTGATTCAAATCCAGCCCTGACTGGGTCCACGGACTGGTGACATTGGCAACCAGCGTACCCGCGGCCTTGGTGGCTGGATAAGCACTGGAATAGTAGAGGTTGTAACGGGTCGCTCCCGCCGCGGCGTTCCAGGACAGCACGACTTTGGTGGTATCGCCCGGAGCCAGCACGGCCTGCACTCCCGTCGGCGCGGCGGGCGGCGGCGAGGCGGAGGGGGTGCCGCTCACTTCAAAGGAACCATTGCTTTCACCGTTTGCGTTCATGGCGGTAATCATTGCGTAGTAGGCCACCCCGCTGTTGAGCGATGCCAGGGTGTAGGGACTGGTAACGTTCAGCACCTTGTTGACCGCCGCCTTGGTCACGCCGGAAGCCGTGGCGTAGTAGAGGTTGTATGAAGTGGCATCTTCGGAAGCATCCCAAGAGAACACCAACTGCCCACTGCCGCTGTCGACATGGACATTACCGGGTGACAAGGGAGGCGGTAAGGCCATCGGCGTGGCGGTTTTTTCAACCGAGACAGCACTCTCCAGGCCATTGCCACCCACCGCGCTGACCACGAAAAAATAAGGGGTGCCGTTGGTCAACCCCAGTAGTTCGTAGGGACTGCTGAAGCCGGCAATCTTGGTGCTGTTGGTCTTGGTGACTCCGGCGTGGGTCGAGTAATAGATGTTGTAGGAGACCGCGCCGTTTACACCGGGCCAGGAAAGCGTTACCCGACTGGTTTCATCACCAGGATCCACCGTCAACTGAGCCGGCGCCGCGATGGGCGTGGCATTCGTTCCGCCCCCGCCGCTGCCACCGCCGCAAGCGGCCAGGAAAAGAAAAACTGCCATCGGCAGGATTTGGAACCAACGAACTTCACGCATTTCAGGTGCCTCGCTATTCGCCATGAACACCACCGGATCGCTTGGCTGGATCTCAACTTCCGGAGGAAGCAACCAGACTCGATCAAACCACCTTCATGTCTTCATAGCAGAAACAAGCAGCCCAGGTAGCAACAATTACTTCAGTATTAGTGGTTACGGACCCGCCAGAATGAGAAATTCCATGTAGTTAACATATTTGCTTGATTTGCTTAAATCGCACGCACACGAGGGAGCCCCTGGTTATGGAGTCAGGTCGTATCCGTGGGCCTCCATCTTTCCTGGCGCACCTGCTCATGAGTTAGCCAGTCATGTGCCTCGGTGCCATGCAGGCGATGGGCGGTCATCCCATTGCATGAGCCGGCGGCCCCTTGCCGGCGTGGTACGCCACGGGGCGAACATTGGGTGGTAAGCGTGAAAACCACGTCGGTCGCCCTTGCTGTCTCGATCGACGGCGCACACGCGGCCCCGTGCATAAGTGACGACTTCCATTCGTCGGTCCGGCAGGGAATATCCCCGCTCCGGGCTGCGCCATTCCCTCTCGAAGCTCCGCCTATGCTGCTTTTTTCAGCAATGACGGAGCTTTTTCCAGCGTGATTGATGCTTTTTTCAGCAATGACGAAGGGCAACCCTGGGATGCCGCTGCTTTTTTCGGCAACAGCGGAGCTTATTCCTGCACAAACGGTGCTTTGCGAAGCGATGGCGTAGGGTGGAACCAGGCTTCGTCGCGGCGCGCCAGCCCCTCCTTGTGAAGGAAAGCGACCAGAGGCGAGCTGGCCCCGGGAGGGCGCGGGGTATTGCCCAGCCTGGATTTGTTCGCCGGTTGGTTTGAGCCTTCCCATCCAGGGCGGGTATATTCGGCCGCTTCGATAGCACCGGCTGCCACCATGATCCGCGTCCGCGG
>CAIXFP010000368.1 GCA_903918705.1 uncultured Pseudomonadota bacterium | reverse complement strand
CTACTCCACCGCCTTCGGCCGCAACGTGGCGCCGGAATGGGTGGAAGGCGAACTCACCGCCCACCCCCTGATTGCCCAGGCGGCGGTATTTGGTGAAGGCCAGCCGGGCAACGTCGCTCTGTTGGTGTCCGGCGCGGCCCAGTCGGAATTGGACCAGGCGATCCGGACGGTCAACGAGCGGCTGCCCGACTACGCCCGCATCCAGCACTGGCTGCGCGCCGACGCCGCCTTCTCTCTGGCCAACGGACTGGCCGGCGCGGGCGGCAAGCTCCAGCGGGCGGCCATCCGGGAGTGCTACCAGGCCCGTATCCAGGCCCTTTACGCCGGCGAGGTGTGCGATGCCGTTCTTTGACACCCTGGTGGCCCACAGCGACGCCGAGCGCCAGCGGATGCTGGGTATCCCGTTGATTCAGCGCGCCTTGCACGGCAACGTGAGCCTGGCCGAGTATCGCGCCTTCCTGGCCCAGGCCTACCACCACGTGCGCCATACCGTGCCCCTGCTCATGGCCTGCGGCGCGCGCCTGCCGGATCGCCTGAGCTGGCTGCGCCATGCCGTGGCGCGCTACATCGCGGAGGAAATCGGCCATGAGGAGTGGATCCTCGACGACCTCGCCGCCGCCGGCGGCGACCCGGATGCGGTGCGACGAGCTCAGCCATCGCCGGCCACGGAGGTCATGGTGGCGTATGCCTACGACATGATCCAGCGGCGCAATCCCATCGGTTTTTTTGGCATGGTCTACGTCCTCGAAGGCACCAGCGTCAACCTGGCGCATCTGGCCGCCGGGGCGATCCAGCGGCGCCACAATCTGCCGCCGACCGCGCTTCGCTACCTCACTTCCCACGGCAGCGTCGATCTGGAGCACATCCGTTTCCTCGAAGACCTGTTGAACCGTCTCGACCACCCGGACGACCAGGACATGGTCCTGCACTGCGCCGATTCGTTCTTTCGCCTCTACGGCGACATATTCCGCACCCTTTCCCCATCGCTTCAGGAGACCCCATGAAACCCCTTCTTTCCCTCATCGCCCTGGCCGTCTGTTCCCTGGCCCTGCCCGCCGCGGCCAATGACGCCGGTCTGGAGCAGGCCATTCTCGACATTCAGCACCAGTGGGAGCAGATCAACTACAAGCTGCCCGCCGACCAGAAGGTCGCCGCCTACGAGGCCCTGGAAAAGCACGAGGCGGCCCTGGAAAACCACTACCCCGGACGCCCGGAACCCCTGGTCTGGCGCGGCATCACCCTGAGTTCCCACGCCGGCGCCAAAGGCGGCCTGGGCGCCCTGGGCCTGGCCAAGGAAGCGCGCCGGGAACTGCAGGCGGCGGAACGCATCGACCCCAACGCGCTCCAGGGCTCCATCTACACCTCCCTGGGCACCCTTTATTACAAGGTGCCCGGCTGGCCCATCGGCTTCGGCGACGACGACAAGGCCGAGGCCTATCTGAAGAAGGCCGTGCAGATCAGCCCCAACGGGATCGACTCGAACTACTTCTATGCCGATTACCTCTACGGCAAGCGCCATTACCGCGAAGCCATGCTGGCTCTGGAGAAGGCTCAGGCGGCGCCGGCCCGGCCGCTGCGGCCCCTGGCCGATTCCGGCCGCCACGGGGAGATTCATGCCCTGATGGAGAAAATCCGCAAGGATGCCGGCGACGACCTCACCTCCGCGGAGCGATAAAGCCATGGACCTGAAGCAACAGCGCATTCTCCTGACCGGAGCCAACGGCGGCATCGGCCGCCTGCTGGGCGGTGAACTGCTCGCCCGCGGCGCCCGCCTGGGCCGGCTGGTACGCCAGGGCGACGACGTCCTGGCCGCGGACCGGGTTCCCGCCGCCTACGCCGGCCAGAATCTCACTTTGGCCTGCGACATTACCCAGAGCGAGCAGCGCGCACAGGCCATCAACGCCATAACGCGGGCCTGGGGCGGCATCGACATCCTGATCAACCTGGCCGGCGTGCTGGATTTCGGCGATGTCCAGGACGGCGATCCGGGCCTGCTGCACCAACTGATACAGGTCAACATCGAAGCGCCCATGCAACTCACCCGCGCGGTGCTGCCGGGCATGCTGGAGCGCGGCCACGGCCGCATCGTCAATGTCGGCTCCACCTTCGGCAGCATCGGCTTTCCCCTGTTCGCCAGCTACTCGGCCAGCAAGTTCGCCCTGCGCGGCTACTCCCAGGCCTTGCGCCGCGAGCTCGCCGGCAGCGGCGTCGGCGTCACCTACGTGGCGCCGCGCGCGGTCAACACCCCGCTCAATCCGCCCGTGGTCCACGCCATGGCCGCCCAGGGCATGATGCACATGGACGAACCGGCTCCGGTGGCCCTGGCCATCACGAAGGCCATCGAGAAGGAACGCGCGGAGGCCTACCTGGGCTTCCCGGAAAGCCTGTTCGCGCGCCTGAACGGCATCTGGCCGGGGCTGGTGGACCTCGCCCTGCGGCAACAGCTCCCCGCCCTGCGCAAGTTCACCGGAAGCTTCGCCAGCGCGCGGGAAGCGGCACGCTAACTCACCCCGCCGACTTGCCGCCGCGCGCCCATTTCCGCGCGGTGGTCACTAGCAGCGCCGGGTCCAGGGGCTTGGTCAATTGGTCCACCATGCCGGCCTGGCGGCATTTTTCCCGCTCCTCCGCCTGGGCGTAGCCGGTCTGGCCCACCACCGGCAGGTCCGGATCGAGGGCGTGCAGGGCGCGGGTGGCGTCGAGACCGTTCATCACCGGCATCTGCACGTCCATCAACACCAGGTCGTAAGCGCCGATGCCGGCGCCGCGCACGGCGTCCACCGCCTCCTGGCCATCGGCCACCAGGTCCAGGGTGCAGCCCTCCCCGTCGAGCAGTTCCTGCAACAGCATCCGGTTCACCGCATTGTCTTCGGCGATCAGCAGACGCAAGCCGCTCAGTTGCGGGGTACGCAGCGCGCCGGCGCCGCCGGGTTCGACTGCCGGGGCGGCGTGGGGCGCGGCGATGTAGGGCAGGCTGACGCGGAAGGTGCTGCCGACGCCGAACTGGCTTGCCACCGAGATTTCGCCGCCCATGAGCGCCGCCAGGCGCTTGCTGATCACCAGCCCCAAGCCGGTGCCGCCAAAGCGTCGGGTGGTGGTGGCATCGGCCTGGGTGAAGGCCTTGAACAAACGGGCCTGCTGTTCCGGAGTCATGCCGATGCCGCTGTCGGCCACGGCGAACTCCAGCCGCTCGCCACGCAGGCTGGCCGAAAGGATCACCTGGCCGCGTTCGGTGAACTTCACCGCGTTGGAGAGCAGATTGAGCAGGATCTGCTGCAGCCGCAGGGCGTCGCCGACACAATGGCTGGGCAGGTCGGCGGCCAGTTCCAGGCCGAGGGCGAGGCCCTGGACCGCGGCGCGCTCCCGCAGCAGCTCGATGGGTTCGCGCAGCACCGGCGCCAGCTCGAAAGGCACGGCTTCCACCTGGAGGCGACCCGCCTCCAGCTTGGAGAAGTCGAGAATGTCGTTGATCACCCCCATGAGCAGCTTTCCCGAGTCGATGATCTTCCGGAAGTGCTCCTGGGCCTTGCCGCGCCCCTCGCTGGCGCGCAGGCCGATCTGGGCGAAGCCGAGGACGCCGTTCAAGGGGGTGCGGATTTCGTGGCTCATGTTGGCGAGGAATTCGCTCTTCACCCGCGCCAGGTCTTCCGCTTCCCGGCGGGCGGCCACCAGCTCGACGGTGCGCGCCTCCACCTGTTCCTCCAGGTTGTTGCGGTAGGCGGCCAGTTCCTGTTCCAGCCGGTGCTGGGCGGTGACATCGTGGCCGATGCACAGCACGCCGCGGGAACCCCGGCGCGTGTCGCGGATCGCCTGGTTGGCCCAGCGCACCCGGACGCGGCGGCCATCCCGGGTCATGTTCTCGATCTCGCATTCGGCGTACTTTTTCCGGGTCGGCCAGCACGGCGGCCATCAGCCCGGCGAGATCGCGCCCGCCGTCGCTCTCCGTGGGCGGGACGATGCTGCCCACCACGGGTAGGCCGAGAATTTCGGCGCCGCGGTAGCCGAAGAACTGCTCCGCGACTTCGTTGAAGTAGCTCACCGTGCCGTCCGGCGCCATGCGCAAAATGATGGCGTTGGCGTTGTCCACCAGTTCGCGGTATTTCGCCTCGCTCTCCTGCAAGGCCGCCTCCGCCTGCTTGCGGTCGACGATCTCGCGCCGCAGCGCGCGGTTGTAGGCGCGCACCCGCGCCGCCACCGCCAGCGCCAACACCATGCCGGCCAGGGCCGCCGCCAGGGCCCAGATCGGCCAGGTCGGCGCCGGGGTCGGTGTGGGGTCGTAGAGGAAGCCAGCCAGGTCGAAGTCGGCGGGCATCTTGTGCTGGCTGGCGTAGACCTCCACCACGTGGCGCCAGCGGCCCCGGCTCATGTAACCCGGCTCGACGATGTCGGGGCGGGTCAGCTCGCGGATCTGGGCGGCCTCGAACAGGAGGTGTTCGCGGGATTTGTTCTGGGTGTTGTAACGGGCCAGGATCAGGTCGGCCATCGCCTCGGGATGCGCCAGGGCATAGACCAGACCATTGAGGGTGGCATCGCGAAACGCCTTGACGGTGCCCGGCCGCTGTTTCAGTTGCGCTTCCGTGGTGAATACCATGTTGCCGAACAGATCGATGCCGGCGGAACGCGGCGTCAGCAGCAGATATTCATGCTCATGGCCACGGATCAGGAAGGGCTCGTTGGAGACATAGACCACCTTGGCGGCCTCCCGGCCCTGGTCCAGGGAAGTAAAGGTCCAGTCGGTCTGGTCCACCAGTTTGATTTTCGCCTTGGGGATGCCGGAAGCCAGCAGGTACGCCTCGATCTCATCGCGGTCGTGGGGGTCCACCGCCACCGGTTTGCCGGCCAGATCGAGCACGCTTTCCACGCCGTTGCCGCGGCGGGCGAGCAGGGCGATGGGCGAATGCTGCATGAGGGGCGCCAGCACCACCAGCGGCTTGCCGAGATAACGATCGAGCACCAGGGCGGAGGTCCCGACGCCGAAATCCGCATGGCCGCTGAGCACTTCCTTCACCGTGTCGATGCCGGGTCCGCCCTCGCAAAGGGTGACATCCAGACCGGCGGCACGGTAATAGCCCTGAGCCTGGGCGGCGTAGAAGGCGGCGAATTCGAACTGGTGTTTCCACAGCAACTGGACCACCACCGGTTCGCCGGCCCATGCACTCGTCAGCACGGTAGAGAGCAGCGCCAGGACAGCCAACAGCCTATGCATTTTTCCGGGAATCCCGTGACGATAAGTGGTTACTGCATCGACACCCACCGCGAAAACTTTAGGGCTAGTCTGCTCAGGCGCGGGCGCGGCTTGCCCGCATCATATCGCTCAGGCCATGCGGCGTTACCTTGTCGCATGGCTGCCCAGGTGGGATTCGATCAGATTCAGGCCCAGAGCGAGGTTTTCCCCTACAGGGATGGCACCGGACCGGCCGAGATCCTGCCGCAGCGATACCGCGGCGTGGCTGCCGACAAAGACGGGAATGCGCGCGGCTTCGGCGAGCCAGGCGATGTCGGCCAGGATCGCCGCCGAATCGGCCACCCCTCTCCCAGCCAGGACGATGCCCGCGGCATGAGAGGAGCAGCTGACGTGGATGATCTGGCGGATGGGCATGTCGGCGCCCAGGTGTATCACCCGATACCCCCGTTGCAGCAGCCCCAAGGCGCACAGCAGCAGGCCGATTTCGTGGTGTTCACGGGGCAGACAGGCCAGGATCAGAGCCCGTCCCCGTGGCTGGGACAGGCTGTGGTGCAGGCGCGCACCCAGTTTGTTACGCAACCAGGCACTGAAAAAATGTTCCTCGGCGATGCCCGATTCGCGCTGATTCCAGCGCATTCCCAATTGTTTCAGCACGGGCAGCAGCAGGTTTTCTGTGACCAGATCGATGGGATGGAGGGCACAGGCCTGGTTGTAGAGGTTGTCCAGGCGCTCGGCGCTGAAGTCTTCCAGGGCGCGCAGGGTTTCCGCCAGATAGCCCCGCCAGGCGGGATCGACCATGGTCCGGGGAGGTGCGTCGTCCGCCACAGCCTGCTCAGCCACCTGGTCCAGCAACGGCGCGATGTCCGCGAGGTTGAAGCCTTGTACAAGTAATTCCT
>CAIXFP010000367.1 GCA_903918705.1 uncultured Pseudomonadota bacterium | reverse complement strand
GCCCGCATCATCGGCGCCAAGCGGGAAATCTTTAACGAGTCGCGTTCGGGCGGCCGCCAGGGAACCGGCCATCAATTTCCGGAACAAGCGGCCGTTAAGCTTTAGCCCACCGATCCATCCACGCAACATCGAGTCGACGCGCAGACCCAGGCTAGCCAGGCACAAACATGATCAACGGCCAGACCCCCACATTCGCTCAACGCCTGACCCGATGGATTCCACGCAGGCGCGACGGCCCCGCCAGCTACCTGCTCACTCTCGTACTGATGGTGCTGGCACTGCTGCTGCGCCTGGCCATCGCCCCGATCGAATCGGGCCTGCAATATCTGATCTTCTTCCCCGTGGTAACCCTGGCCGCCCTATCTGGCGGCTACCGGCCGGGCCTGTTCGCCACGGCCATGGGCGTGGCACTGGCCACCTTCATCTTCACTCCGCCCTACTTTTCGCTTTCCCTCGCCGCCCAGGACGGCAGCCACTGGTCCAATCTGATCTTCCTTGCCGACGGCATCATCGTCTCGTTCTCCATCGAGGCAATGCACCACTACCGCCGGCAATATGCCGATGAATTGAAGCGATCCGGGCAAGCGCAAGTGCGCATGGCGGTTCTCAACGGCGAACTGAACGAGCAGATCGCCCGGCGCCGCCAGGCCGAACGAGAACTGTGTGGCAGCGCATCCGCCCTGGAAGCGGCCCAGCGACTGGGCGGCATCGGCAACTGGGAATGGGATCTTCAGAGCGGCAGCCATGTCTGGTCGGTACAGACCTACCGCATCTATGGTCGCGACCCGGACCTGCCGCCGCTGGGGTACCCGGAAGTTCGGCAATACTTCACCCCGGCCAGTTGGATCGGGCTCGCCGCGGCCATCGATCAGGCACGGGAGGCGGGCATCCCTTACGAATACGATGCCGAGGTGGTGGGCGGCGACGGCTGCCGGCGCTGGGTGACGGCCCGCGGCGAAGCGCGGCGGGCCGCCGACGGCCAGGTGGCCAGCCTGCAAGGCACGCTGCTGGACATCAGCGAACGCAAGCGGGCGGAATTGGCCCTGCGTGACGCCGACCGCCACAAGGACGAGTTTCTCTCCATGCTGGGCCACGAACTGCGCAATCCTCTCACCCCCATCAGCCTGGCCGCGCATATCCTGGAGCAGCCCGGGCTCGACCCGGAGCGGCAGCGCTGGGCACTGACCACCATCACTGGCCGGGTCGATCACATCACCCGACTGGTGGACGATATGCTCGACGTTTCCCGCATCTCCCGCGGCCGCATTACGCTGCGTCGGGAACGCCTCCCGCTCTGCGACCTGGTGGAGCGCGTGGTGGATGCCATGCGGCCGGTGATCGCGGCGAAGAGCCACCACTACACCCAGCACCTGCCGGAACAGCCGGTTTATCTGAATGTCGACGCCGCGCGCATCAGCCAGGTGTTGAGCAACATCCTCGACAACGCCGCCAAATACACGCCGAAAGGCGGACACATCGACCTGTCCGCGCAGCGGCACGGCGAGGAAGTGGCCATTTCTGTTCAGGACGACGGCATGGGCATGCCCGCCGAGCTGATACCCCATGTCTTCCAACTGTTCCTCCAGGGCCGACGCACCCCGGACCGCGGCCAGGGTGGCCTGGGCATCGGCATGTGCCTGGCGGAGCGCCTGATGAAATTGCATGACGGCCGCATCGCAGCGGAAAGCGCCGGGCCTGGGCAAGGCGCCCGCTTCACCGTCTGGCTGCCCGTCGAGCCCGACGAGTCACCCATCGTCCGCCTATCCTCCCGGACGCCAGCCGAACCGGACGGACCGCGGGTGCTGGTGGTGGACGACGAGTCAGCGCGCCGCCGCGGCTCCGGCAGCCCGGATTCGTCTCTCTGAAGCGCCGGGACCGGTTGCACTTGCCGTTTATCCTTGATTCCTCGGTTGAACGCGGCAGGCCCGCAATCAGGCGCGTAGCAGGCACACCCAGCAGGTGAGCGTGATCGAAGGCGCGAACCTCGGCATCCATGCGGCCTCACGGAGCCAAGCGAGCGGCCAACTGAGGAATCAAGGTTTATGGTTTGTTTTCCGAAAAGACCTTGAACATGGGTTGACTGCCGTGCCCCGGTGCCGAATCCAGCAACAGCCGGGTGTACTCGTGTCGCGGCGCAGTGAGCAGTTGTTCCGCCGCGCCTTCCTCGACGATGCG
>CAIXFP010000366.1 GCA_903918705.1 uncultured Pseudomonadota bacterium | reverse complement strand
AGCGGCGGCAGCAGCGCGGAGAAGAGCAGTTCCTTGGTCAGTGCCACCGTCTGGACATACGGCACGAGGCTGAGCCCCACGCCGGTGACGACGAGCCCCACGGTGTAGGGAAAGCCGAAACGGCGCGACAACATCGCCACCAAAGCGGCAAACAACAAAAGCACTTCGACTCTATCGATCTGGAGGCCCATAAGCGCCTCTCTGACTGGCGGGTGGGTCGGAAGAGTCGGGCAGTCCGCGCGGCTACCGGCTTGATCCTGGATCGAGCCGGCGGCTACGGGAACGTCTTGCACGGCCGTACCCATTGCCACGGGCTGTACGGGGGCCGCGAGATGGTTTCCATACGGCAAGGCGAGTATCCGCCGCTGCTATCTCGTTGGCTGAATCCGCGATAGCAATAACCCGTTATTAGACGGGGGTATCAACCTACTGTACATTGTGGTCATTCGCTATTTGCACCAGGAGGTTACAGATGAAACATCCCTTGAACTCGGCTCGCATGGCTCGCCTCGTCTTGTTCTTCACCGGAGTCGCCACGGCAATGTCGGGCCTCTCAGGCTGCACCACCGAGGAATCGCATGCAATCCAGGTGCCTCAAGTGGCCACCGCCAGCGTTCCCTATCAAGGTTCACGCAGTCGCATTGCGGTAGGCAAGTTCGACAATCGCTCTTCGTACATGCAGGGCTTGTTCTCCGACGGCGTGGACCATCTAGGTAGCCAGGCCAAAACCATTTTGATCGGCGATCTGCAACAAACCGGCCGTTTCAACGTTCTTGACCGCGCCAACATGAACGAAATCAAACAAGAGGCAAGTCTTTCCGGCGAAAGCCAGGCTATCCAGGGCGCCCGTTTCGTGATCACAGGTGATGTGACATCCTTCGGCCGCAAGGAGGTGGGAGATAAACAATTGTTCGGCATCCTCGGTCGTGGCAAGACCCAGGTGGCCTATGCCAAGGTCACCCTGAACGTAATCAATGTGAAGACTTCCGAGGTGCTCCACTCAGCGGATGGTGCCGGCGAATATGCGCTTTCCAACCGCGAAATCATCGGCTTCGGCGGCACCGCCAGCTATGACTCCACGTTGAACGGCAAGGTGCTCGATTTGGCGATACGCGAGGCGGTCGATCATTTGACCCATGCCTACGACGCAGGGCTATGGGGCGAGCAACATTGAGAGCGCGCATGCAATTCTGTTGCGATACGCGGAAGTCGCTGGAACCGAGGATCAACAAGCAAGGGAAATCATGAAACTACGCACCTGCACCAGTGCCATCATGCTGGTCGGACTGACCAGCATGTTCGGCTGCGCGAACCAATCCAAGTCGCTCTATTACTGGGGTGATTACCAAAATCAGGTCCACGATTATCTGAATGCAACGGACGGGGGTGACATTCATAAGCAGAGCGCGGCATTGGAAGCCGGTGTCGAGAAGGCCAAGGCCAGCGGCAAGGCCCTACCGCCTGGTTACCATGCGCAACTGGGCATGCTCTATTACGCACAGGGCAATCCCGAGTCGGCCGCCGAGCAACTGCAGTTGGAAAAGTTGAACTATCCCGAATCCGCGGCCTATATCGATCACCTGTTAACCAAGTTCAAGAAGAATTAGGAGCGCGCCATGTCACGTGCCTTGATTACACTTTCGCTTTCGCTTCTGACCATGGCTTGGCTGGGCGGCTGCGCCAACCAAGTTGCCAAATACGACTACACGGCTTTCCGCAAGGCGGCGCCCAAGTCCATCCTCATTCTGCCTCCCACCAACCAGTCGCCTGATATCCAGGCCACCAGCGGCGTACTGTCCACGGCTACCGCTCCGGTCGCGGAAGACGGTTTCTATGTCTACCCCGTAGCCCTTGTGGCACAGACATTCAAGGATAATGGCGTCAACTCACCCGCGGAAATCCAGCAACTACCCATCGCGAAGCTGCGCGAGGTGTTTGGCGCAGATGCCGCGCTTTACCTTGATGTGAAAGACTATGGCGCCTCCTACCAGGTCATCGCCAGCAACGTGCAGGTCACCTTGGAGGCGAAGCTGGTCGATTTGCGCAGTGGCGACTTGTTATGGCAAGGCAAGGCGAGTGCCAGCAACCAGGAAGGGCGGAATAATCAGGGCGGACTGGTTGGCTTGCTGGTGGCAGCCCTCGTTGAGCAGGTCATCAACAGTTCGATGACCGACCCCAGCTATCACGTCGCCGCCCTTGCCAACAGCCGTTTGCTTACAGCCAGCCCGAATGCCAACGGTATGCTGTATGGACCGCGCTCGCCCAACTATCAGGCGAAATAAGCCGCACAGGGCCAGAGCCCAATGGAGAGGTATCTGGGCACAAGTGCCTCGTACCAGGGCCGTGGAACTCGCCACCGTTATCCGCCATTTTGTAGCGAGCGCACCCGGCCACTTCCCGCCTTAGCCCTATCCTCTCCACGTTATCAACGTTCCGGGATAGGAGCATGGCGGGGTTCCACGTCGTTGACGGCCAGATCGAGATGCGGTTCGAGATCGCCGGTCTGATCGAATCCCACCGAAAACAAAACGAACCGCCAGGCGGACATGACTGTCTCGGTTCGGAACCAGCGTGCTGTTCGCGCGCCTGGCCGGTCCAGAGGCCCGGCGCGAGAGAATGGCGCGGATGACCCGCGCATGCCGACCAGGCCGGACAGGTGCCGATGCAGGTCTCGGCCCGGCTTCAGGCCTGGGCAAGTGAGATCGCGGAGCCCTTGCGCGATGGAACCGTCCGGCAAATATGATAACGTCCCGCCCGCTGGCCCATGGCGCCAGCCGCGGCGGGGCCGCCCCACCGTCGCGACCATTACAACCTATTGCAAGGAGTGTTTCATGCACAAGTGTGCCCGGTTCGGCCTCGTATTCAGCCTGTTCGCCGCTTCCATCGTCAGTGTTTCCGCCCTCGCCGACGAGGCCGACCTCGATCGCGCCTATCGCCAGGCCGTGGTGGATGCTGCCTTCCCCAACGCCGCCGTGGTGACCTCCAATCTGGTGGCCATCCAGCGCGGCAATCCAAACCTGGTCTGGAACGCGGACGGCAGCAAACTGCTGGTGGTCACCTGGAAATCCCAGAGCGGCTATGACAACTTCATCAAACCCGCCACGGCCACCTCCGCCAGCCCCGACTACGCCGTCTGGGTCACCGCCGCGCCCCAGGTGAAACGCTTCTGTGCCGAGGTGGTGAAGACCGGGGCCGACAAGGACAAACTGAACCTGCGGCTAAAGCAGTACCTGGGCCTGGACCGCGCCTGGAATTACGACGTGTTCGTGGAAATGTGGGTGGATCCGGCCGATCTGTTCCGCCCCTGCGTCGATCCGGAAACCAGCGACAGCGTCTGCAACCTGCAATTCGGCGGCAGCGTTCCGACCGTGAAAAACATCCCCGACTACAAGAGCTACTACAGCGGCCTGTATTTCAAGAGCTTCCGCGGCAGCGCCGGCGTGCCCTGGACCGGCCTGGGCTACACCTACGACTGGGGCAGCCCGAACCGGGTGGGTGCCAGCGAATTCATCCTGGCGCCGGGCAGCCATTACGAGGTGAAGGCCGCCACGCCCACCAGCGCGTATTGCGCACCGTAGGGTGAACCGAGCGCCACGATCAAATCGCCACGGGACTTGTAGCGCCGGCGCCTCGCCGGCTCATTCGTCTGATCGGCCCTACGTAGCCGGCGCTGCAGATGGCCCTCAATCCCCGAAGCTCGTCCCCACCCCGCGCGCACTCGCTACCCAGGGGTGGTCGATGGGCACGGTCTTGACCTGGCCGGCCACGTCTTCCAGGCGTACCGGCGCGCTGGTCTCCCCCCGGGCGGCCACCATGACGCCGTACTGGCGGCTCTGGATCAGATCGGCGGCAGCCGTTCCCAATCGGGTGGCGAGCAGACGGTCGGCGGCGGAAGGCGTGCCGCCGCGTTGCAGATGACCCAGGATGGTGGGGCGCGCTTCCAGGCCGGTGAGCAACTCCAGTTTCCGGGCCAGGCCCAGGGTACGCTCGGCGTAGACCAGCTCCGGCTCGGGCAACAGTTCCTTCGCCTTCTTGTCTTTCTTCCGCGCGGCGGCGGCCTGCTGCGCGGCGAATTCCTGCCGGGAAATGGCCCCCTCGGCGACGGCGACGATGGAAAACGGCTTGCCCTTGCGTTTGCGCGCCTTGATGGCATCCGCCACCGTTTCCACATCGTAGGGAATCTCCGGAATCAGGATCACGTCGGCGCCGCCGCTGATGCCCGCGCCCAGGGCCAGCCAGCCGGCGCGGTGGCCCATGATCTCCACCACGATGATGCGGTGATGGCTGTGGGCGGTGCT
>CAIXFP010000365.1 GCA_903918705.1 uncultured Pseudomonadota bacterium | reverse complement strand
CGTATCCTGTTCGCCCTGGTCTGGCTCCTGCTCGTGGCGGCGGGCGCGCGGCCGCAATGGTTGGGCGAGCCGGAACCGGTACCCAGCACCGGGCGGCGCCTGTTGCTGGCGGTGGACGTGTCCGGCTCCATGTCCACCCAGGACATGGCCGGTGGCTACAGCCGACTGCAGGTGGTGCAGATCGTCGCCGGCAAGTTCATCGAGCGGCGCCACGGCGACCGGGTCGGCCTGATCCTGTTCGGCACCCGCCCCTATCTCCAGGCGCCCCTCTCCGCCGACCTGGGCACCGTGAAGGAATTTCTCTACCAGGCGGTGGTGGGCGTGGCCGGCACCCAGACCGCCATCGGCGACGCCATCGGCCTGGCCTTGAAGCGGCTGAACGACGAAAAGGGCGCGGGCGGAGAGGAAGTGCTCATCCTGCTCACCGACGGCAGCAGCAACGCCGGCGCCATGCCGCCCTTGCAGGCCGCCAGGCTGGCCGCCGCCGCCGGATTGCGCATCTACACCATCGGGGTCGGCTCCAGCGAGGCGGCCGGCTTCTTCGGCATGGGCGGCGACAGCGATCTCGACGAGGACACCCTGAAGGGCATTGCCCAGGCCACCGGCGGCGCCTATTTCCGCGCCGGCGACGCCGACGCCCTGCAGCAGGTGTACGCCCGCATCGACAAGATGGAGCCCAGCGCCGGCAACGCCCAGTGGTACCGGCCCAGCGACGAATGGTTCTACTGGCCCCTGGGCCTGGCCCTGGCGCTGAGTCTGCCGGCGGTATTGTGGCGGGGAGAGGGATGGACATGAGGCCGCCGCCGCTTTTCTTTCTCTTCCTTTGGGAGAGGGCCGGGGCGAGGGAACCCGGATGGAATGGCCATCGTCGCTCCCTCTCCCCAATCCTTCCCCGATGGCGAAGGGAGCCAGGATCATGCTGATGGACGCCTTCCACTTTTTGCGTCCCTGGTGGCTGCTGGCCCTGCCGCCCCTCTGGGGACTGGCCTGGTGGCTGGCGCGGCGCGGCGGCGGCGACGGCGACTGGGCGCGGCTGATCGATCCGGACCTGCTGCCGGTTTTGCGCCTGGATGCGCAAGCCGGGCTGAAGGACTGGTCGCCCTGGCCCTGGCTGGCCCTGGCCTGGACCCTGGCGGTGTTGGCTCTGGCCGGCCCGGCCTGGGAGCGGGACGCCGCGCCGGCCTGGCGCGCCCATGACGCCTGGGTGGTGGTGCTGGATCTGTCGCCGTCCATGGCGGCCACGGACCTCTCGCCGAACCGGGTCAGCCGCGCCCGCTACGCCATCGACGACCTCCTGGCCGCCGCCCGCGACGCCCGAGTCGGCCTGGTGGTGTTCGGCGACGAGGCCTTTACCGTCGCCCCCATTACCGACGACGTCGCCACCGTGCGCGCCCTGCTGCCGCCCCTGGCGCCGGACATTCTGCCCAGCCGCGGTGACAACCTGGCCCCGGCCCTGGACCAGGCGGGGAGGCTGCTGGACCGGGCCGGTCGCCGCGCCGGCCGGGTGGTGGTGTTGAGCGACGGTTTCAGCGATGCCGCCGCCGCCTTCGACGCCGCCCGAGCCCTGCGCGACCAGGGCGCCACGGTGGACGTGGTAGGCATCGGCAGCGCCACCGGCGCCCCGGTGGCCGAGCCCCACGGCAACTTCGCCCTGGACCGCAACGGCGAACCGCGTCTGGCCCGGCTGGACACGGACCGCCTCAAGCAACTGGCCAGCGGTGGCGGTGGCGAATACTTCGATCTCGCCGGCCTGTCCGGCCTGATCGCCACGTTGCAGGCGCGTCCCGGCCCGGCACGGGACGCCACGGCAGCGGCCGGCATCGCGGTGGATCATTGGCGCGACGCCGGCGTCTGGCTGTTGCCGGTGCTGTTGCTGCTGGCGGCGTTCCTGGCGCGGCGGGGGTGGCTGTGAAGGCCATGAGCCCAGGCAGTTCGTGTGGTCGGGATGGAGCGCAAGCGGAATCCCGGTCCGTGATCTGCCGGATTTCGCCGCGCTTCATCCGGGCCACCCTTGTGCTTGCCGCCGCCCTCGCGGGAGGTGTCGTTCACGCCGCCGACACCTGGACGGAACGCTGGGCCGCCCTCTGGCAGACCGCCGACCAGCGCGGTGAAACACTCTTGCGCCAGGGTGATGCCGGCGCTGCCGCCAAAACCTTTGCCGACCCGCGCCGGCGCGCCTATGCGGAACTCCAGGCCGGCGACTATGCCGGGGCGGCGCGCGACTTAGCCACCTTCGACGACAGCGACGCCCACTACAACCGGGGCAACGCCCTGGCCCAGGGCGGCGATCTGGCGGGCGCCCTGGCGGCCTACGACGCCGCCCTGGCGCGCGACCCGAACAACCGGGATGCCCGCCACAACCGCGACCTGGTGGCGCAAGCCGTGAAGCAACAGCCGCCACGCAAGCAGGCGGGCCAGGGCGGCGCCGGCAAGCAGGGGAAATCCGGGCAAGGTGATCAATCAGGCCAACAGGGGCAAGGCCGGGAGGGCAAAACCGGCCAGCCACAAAGCGCACAGGCCGCGGCGGGCAAGCCGGGCGCCCGGGGCCAGCCGGATCAGGCGGGTCAAGCCGGTGCCGGGCGGAACCCGCCGGTTGGCGATAGCGCCGACCAGGCACGACGCGACGCCGAGGCCGGTTTGCGGCGCCCGGCGGGCACCCGCGAGCCCCAGGCCAGTCCGGACGAAATTGCGCAGGGTGAAGCGGGCCGCGAGCGCGGCGCCGCGAGCGAAGAAGCACCGAGGGAGCGGCAACTGGCCCGGGAGCAATGGCTGCGACAGATCCCGGACGACCCCGGTGGCCTGCTGCGGCGCAAATTCCTGATCGAACACCTCATGCGGCAGCAACAAGGAAATCAGCCATGAGCCGGATACCGTTTCTACTCATATTTGTCGCCTTCCTCAGCCTGCCCGCCCAGGCCTCGGTGCAGGCGCAACTGGACCGGGTCCGGGTGGAACCGGGCGAGGCGGTGGTACTCACCCTGGAACGCTCCGGTCGCGGTGACGGCCAGCCGGATCTCACCCCGCTGCGGCAGGATTTCGATGTCCTCGGCCGCGCCAGCGGCAGCAGCGTCCAGATCGTCAACGGCCACATGAGCGCCCGGGTGGAATTGCGTCTGACCCTGGTGCCCAGGCACGCCGGCCGGATTCCCGTGCCATCCCTGGAATGGGAGGGGGAACGCTCGCCCGCCCTGGTCCTGGACGTGGGCGGCGCCGCCGGCGGCAAGCCCGGCGCGCCTTCCGGCCACGTCTTCATCAGTACCAGCGTGGATCAGAAGCAGCCCTTCGTGCAGGCGGCCACACCCCTGAAACTGCGCCTCCACACCGATCAGCCCCTCTACCAGGCCAGCCTGGACCTGGCCGCCAGCAACGATGTCCTGATACAGCAGGTGGGCAAGGACCGTCAGGTCGGCGAGACCCGCGGAGGCCGCCGTTACCAGGTGATCGAACGGGACTACCTGCTGTTTCCGCAGCGCAGCGGCCGCATCAGCCTGCCCGGCCCGGTGCTGGACGCCCAGGTGGCGGACCCCCGTGCCGGCAATCCCATGGCGGACGATCCCTTCTTCGCCCGGGCCTTCGGCAACGTCTTCGGCCACAACCCCTTCGCCGGAATGATGAATGTCACCCGCCCCCTGCACCTGCAAGCCGACCCCATCCTGCTCGACGTGCGCCCGCTGCCCAAGGGGAGCGCGAGCCGCGACTGGCTGCCGGCGGAAAAGGTGGACCTGGAGGAGAACTGGCGTCCACCTGGCCGCGTCCACGCCGGCGAGCCCATCACCCGCCATTTGCGCCTTGCCGCCCTGGGCCTCACTGCCGCCCAGTTGCCCGACGTGGCCGCGATGATGCCACTGCCGCCGGGCTTCAAGGCTTACCCGGACCAGGCCGCGCTGAAGACCGATACCAGCGGCGGCACGGTGCGCGGCAGCCGGGAGCAGGACGTCGCCCTGATCGCCGAGCGCCCCGGCCGCTACGCCTTGCCCGCCTTGCATCTGGCCTGGTGGGATACCACCGGCAACCGCCCGCGCGAGGCGATCCTGCCGGCGCACACCCTGGAGGTCTTGCCGGGTACGGTCGTTGCCCCGGCGCCACCCGCACCCGCTTCCGCGGCGGTGGGGGCCGGCCCGGCCGCCGCCATGCCGGCAGCCCGAATCCCGCCGGCAAAGGCCACGCCATGGCCCGGGCTCAGTCTGGTTTTGGGGCTGCTCTGGCTGGTCACCCTGGCGGCCTGGTGGCGTTCGCGCCGGACTCGTTCCTTCCCCGCCACCCCCGGCAAGGCGGCGGAACCGGGCCGGGCGGGGACTGCCCGCCAGGCCTTCCGTCAGGCCTGCGCCGCCGATGACGCGAACGCCGCGCGCCGCCATCTTCTCGCCTGGGCTCGCCTCGCCTGGCCGGACGCGCCGCCCGGTGGCCTCCATGCCCTGGCCGAGCGCCTCGAAGATCCCCGCCTGCGCGCCCTGCTGCGCGAGCTCGACCGCGCCTGCTACGGCGCCGGGGCGTGGCGCGGCGCCGCCCTGGCGGCGGCCCTGCCGGCCCTGCCGGCTGCCGCGCGGGGCAAGGCCGGCAAGGCCGTGCTGGCATCCCTGTATCCCTGATCCGCGACTTGATCGGAACTTTTTCCGGGAAATGACTTTCCATTGGCCGGCGCCGTTGCGCCGAGTTTTTTTCAGGAGGTTTCCATGAAACAGATGCCATCGACACTGCTCCTGATATCCCTTGCCCTGGCGGCGGGGAGCAGCCAGGCGAGCGAATGCACCGCGGCCACGACCGCCGCGCTTCCTCGGGCGGTGATGCCGGTCCCGATCTTCGCTTTCCACAACCCCTGGGCGGATTTCAACGGTCTCCAGGCCATGATGGACAGGCAGATGAATGCGCTGGGCGCGTTCATGCAGCCGGTCATGCTCATGCCGCCCATGCCCATGCCCATGCGGGTTTCCAACCTGCAACAGACTTCGGACGGCTATCGCCTGGACATTCCCTTGCCGGGCTACAAGCCGGAGGACATACGGGTGCGCCTGGAGGGGCAATGGCTGAGCATCGCCGCCCAGAGCGCCAATACCTTGAAGGTGGCCGGCCAGACCGAGCAGAGCAGCTTCGCGGAGTCCCTGGCCCTGCCGGGACCGGTGGATGCCGCCAGTCTGCGGCAGAGTTACAAGGATGGCATGCTGACCGTCATCATCCCGAAGCGTTCGGCGAACAAGTCCTGAGCCGATTCCGGTTTCCGCCACGCATCTGGCTGCTGGCGGGTTCAGGTCGTCGGCCGGCTGTGCACGTGGTGGTGATGTTCGGCATCGGCCTCCACCGGGATCAGGTTGAGGTTGCCGTGGCGGACGCCGCGCTCGGCCGCGAGCTTTTCCGCGAACCCTCGCACTTCCCCGGTGTGGCCGCGCAGGAACAGGGTTTCCAGGCAGTTGTCGTGGTCCAGGTGGACGTGCATGGAAGACACCACCAGGTCGTGGGCGTGGTGTTGCAGGTCGGTGAGGCGCTCCGCCAGGCGCCGCTCGTGGTGGTTGTAAACGTAGGAGAGGCTGGCGACGCAGTGGGTCGCTTCCTCCCTTTCCAGTCGGCGGGTTTCCAGTTCGCGCCGGATCATGTCGCGCACGGCTTCCGAACGGTTGCCGTAGCCGCGTTCCCGGGTCAGGTTGTCGAAGGCCGCGGCCAGGGTTACGTCGAGGGAGATGGTGAAGCGTTCCATGGCGGGTGCACTCGGGCTGGGATGCCGGGAGTGTAGCGGCGCTAGGGGTGAAACGCCGCTACCGCGCGGCGCAATTCTCGCAGCGAGGCCGCGCCCGCCGTGCCGTAGCGGCATTCCAGATACAGGTGGGTGATGCGCCGGATCGGGTCGCCGAGGTCGGGGCGCGCCGCCAGGGCGCGCCGGGCGTAATCCTCCGGGGCTTCCGCCGCCGCTCGGGCCAGGCCGCGGCGGGCCAGAGCGCGGCAGAAGCGCTGGTATGCGCGGCTGGCCGGGTCGCGGCGGTGCCGGGCGTGGCGCGGCCAGAGGGCGGCGGCCACCAGGGCGATGACCAGGCCGGCGCTCAGGGCCAGGGCCCAGACCATGCCCATCCAGTTGCCCAGCAGCGGATGGAAGCGGGATAGAAAAGCCTGCTGCCGCGCCTGGTTGTAGCCGAGCACGAACTGATTCCACTGGTTGTTCACCATGTCCCAGCCCAGTTGCAGCGGCCGCAGCCAGGCTCCGTCCAGGTTCACCAGGCCGCCGGGGCGCTCGCCGACGGGCAGGGCGGATTCGATGCCGCGTTCCACCCGGCTGGGGGCCACGGCGGCGGTGGGGTCGACCCGCACCCAGCCGCGCCCGGCCAGCCAGACTTCGGCCCAGGCGTGGGCGTCGCGGCCGCGCACGATGAGATAGTTGCCGAGGGGATTGCGCTCGCCGCCCTGGTAGCCGGTGACCACCCGCGCCGGCACGCCCGCGGCGCGCATCAGGAAGACGAAGGCGCTGGCGTAGTGCTCGCAGAAGCCGCGCCGGGTGGTGAAGAGGAATTCGTCCACTGCCGAATCACCCAGACGGGGCGGGTTGAGGGTGTAGTAGTAGGGTTGGCCGCGGAACATTTCCAGGGCTTTCTGGACGATGGCCGCGTCGTTGGGGGCGTGGTCCAGCCAGCCCCGCGCCAGTTCCCGCGCCCGCGGGTTGCCTTCGGCGGGCAGGGCCAGCGCCCGGCTCAACTGCATGACCGGCATCTCCACCTGCAACTGGTAATCCGGGTAGGCCTCGACCTCGTAGCGCAGACGCTGGTCCAGCGGATCCCGGGCGGTCAGTTGCAGATCGGGGCCGATCGTGACGGGATTGCCGGGCAAGTCCGGCAGACGGATCGGCAGGCCGAGCAGGGGCAGCCAGCGCTGGTCGGTGGCTTCCAGGGTCAGGCTGTAGCGCAGCGGCGCGCCGATGCCCAGGGCCTCCGGCAGGTCGCCGCGCGGTGGCGACCGGGTGGTCCATTCGTGGCCGTCGTAATCCCAGAGCACCGG
>CAIXFP010000364.1 GCA_903918705.1 uncultured Pseudomonadota bacterium | reverse complement strand
CCGTTGGTCAGTTTGAACAGATCCTCCTCGAACTTGGGCAACTGGCCGGTGCCGCGCATGGAATCGGCATTCACCAGGTAGGGCACGTAGACCTCCTGGTAGCCATGTTCCTGGGTGTGGGTGTCCAGCATGAATTGGGCCAGGGCGCGGTGCAGACGCGCCAGGGCGCCACGCATCAGCACGAAGCGGCTGGTGGTGATCTTCACCGCGGTGGGGAAGTCGAGCCCTTGCAGGTTCTCGCCGATTTCCACGTGGTCCAGCGCCGGCAGCGGGAAGGTCCGCGGGATGCCGATACGGCGTAATTCCTTGTTGTCTTCCTCCCCCTTGCCCGCCGGCACACTTACATGAGGCAGGTTGGGGATGGTCATGAGCAGGGCGGACTGCTCTTCCTGGATGCCGGCCAGCCGCTCCTCGGCGGCTTTCAGTTCGTCGCCCAGGCCGGTGACTTCGGCCATCAGGCTGCTTACATCCTCGCCCTTGCCCTTCATCATGCCGATCTGCTTGGAGAGCTGGTTGCGGCGGGCCTGGAATTCCTGGGTACGGACCTGAATGTCCTTGCGTTCGGCTTCGAGTTGTTCGATGCGGGCGGTGTCCAGGGTGGTGCCGCGGAGGGCAAGCCGTTGGGCGACGGCGGCGAGGTCTTTGCGTATGAGCTGAATGTCGAGCATGGGAGCGTTCTATTACGGAAAACGTCGAATTCTAACCGTGCTTGGACGTTTCGCCGGGCTGGCCGTCCACTTCCTCGCGCATTGGCAGCGATACCCGGATGAATGCGGCTTCCAGGTCTTCCTGGGCGCACAGGCAGTTTTCCAGGTCGCCGGCCTTGGCCGCGGCCTCGACCTCGGCGGCCTGCGCCGTGATTTCGTCGGCCCCGAGATAGGCGCTCGCTCCCTTGATCTGATGTGCCTGACGCGCCGCGCCGGGAAGGTCGCCGGCTTCCAGCGCCTGGCCGAGTTGCATGAGGATATCCTCGCCGCTGTCGAGAAACAGCTTCAGCATCTCCGCCACCCGGCTTGCATCATGGCGACACAGACGGCGGACTTTTTCCAGATCGTAAGGCGCTTTGCCCGTTGCCTCCGGAGGGGCATCGAGGCGCGGAATCTCCCGCTGGCTTTGTGCCGGCAGCCAGCGCCGCAGGCTGGCGGACAGGGTTTCAGTGCTCATCGGTTTGCACAGGTAGGCATCCATGCCCGCCGCCCGGCAGGTTTCCTCGAAGCCGGGCATGGCGTTGGCGGATAGCGCCAGGATGGGTATCCGGGTGCGCTGCTGTTCCCTTTCCCGCGCGCGGATGGCACGGGTGGCGGTGAGCCCGTCCCATTCCGGCATCTGGCAATCCATCAGCACCAGATCCACGTTTTCATGATCCAGCAGGTCGAACGCCCTTTTGCCGTTATCCGCGAACAGTACTGTGATCCCGTGGTGGTCGAGCATGAAACCGGCCAACTTCTGGTTGACCGGGTTGTCTTCCGCCACCAGAACGCGCACGCCGGGGAATTGCGGCAGGCTCTCATCGCCCTGATCTTCCTGGTCGGCCTGGCGCCGGCTGGGCTGCAGGCCAAGGGGAAGACGCAGGGCAAAGCGGAAGGTGCTGCCCCGGCCCGGCGCGCTCTCCAATTCGAGGGCGCCGCCCATCAGCGCCGTCAGTTGCCGCGAGATCGCCAGGCCCAGGCCGGTGCCGCCGAATTTGCGGCTGACCGTGCCGTCGGCCTGGGCGAAAGCCTGGAAAATGTGTTCCTGCACCGCGCTGGGGATGCCGACGCCGGTGTCGCGCACTGCAAAGTGCACCCTCTCGTCCGGGTCGGCGCTGGCGGCAAGCACCACTTCACCTTGCTGGGTGAACTTGATCGCGTTGTCCAGGAGATTCAGCAGGATCTGGCGCAACCGCAGCGGATCGCCACGTACCCAGGAGGAGGGCGTGTCGTTCATCTCCAGGCGTAGAACCAGATCCTTGGCATTCGCGCGGGGTTGATAAAGCGCCAGCACGTCCTTCAGCAGCGCGGCGAGGTCGAAGTCGATGTCTTCCAGGGTAAGATGGCCGGCCTCGATTTTCGAGAAATCGAGCAGATCGTTGATGATGCGCATCAGGGATTCCGCGGAGCGGGAGATGGCTTCGGCATACTCGTTTTGGCGGGGCGTGAGCGGGCTGTCCAGGAGGAGCCGGGTCATGCCGAGAACGCCGTTCATCGGGGTGCGTATCTCATGGCTGACGTTGGCCACGAACTGGGATTTCAACTCCGTCGCCTCCAGAGCCGCATCGCGCGCGGCCTTGAGCGCGGATTCAGCCTCTTTCTGGGCTGAGACGTCGCGCATGATCGCCTGGATCACCGGGCGGCCATCCAGGTTCATGGCATGCAGGGCGATCTCGGCCGGGAAGGTGCTGCCGTCGGGACGCCGCGCCATCCATTCGAAAACGGTGTGACCCTGTGCCACGGCCTCCCGGATCTGGCGTTGCGCCAGGACAATGCCCCGCGTGCCGCAAGGTTGATCGGTCATGCCGAGATCCTCCGGGCGCCGCGCGAGGAAATCCTCCACCCGGTTCATGCGGAACATCTTCAGAGTGGCCGGGTTGCAATCCGTGAAGCCGTTCTGGTCGAGAATCACGATGCCATCGCTATTGGTCTCGAACAGGGTCTGGAATTTGGTGCGCTCCCGCTCGGTGATGGCCGCCAGCCGCGCGCTGCGCCGCATCACCGCCCAGGCCACGAGGGCGGCCACCAGGGCTGCCAGGAAACCCAGCAGGATCAATAGCCAGCGAGTCTCCTCGTAGCGAATCCGGGCGTTGTCGGCGGCTTCAAGGGTCATGCCGCGCTGGATGCGGATCAGTTGATCGAGTTCCTTGACCAGATCGCGCTGCAGGGGAATGCCTTCCTTTTGCAGCAGATCGAAGGCCAGAAAGGTATAGCCGTCCACGCCCAGATCCACGGTCCGCACCATGACCGGCTGATTCGCGCGGGTGAGCCGATCGATACGGGTGAGCACTTCCTTCTCCTGCGGAGACTGGAGCATGGCTTCCAATTGCAGGCGCACGGTCTGGTAATTGGAGCCGTACTCGTAAAAGTGCAGCATTTCCTGGTCTTTCTCGAAGGCATCGTTCATGACCACGATGGACAGCATGGAAATGGCGCGGTCGCGCAGGATGTCACGCATCTGATTGGCCAGGCGGGACTTAACGTTGTTTTCCTTGACGATCGCTTCCAGGTTGGCATTGATAGCCGCCAGTTGATGCACGGCCAGCACCGTCAGCGCGATGATCAGGGCCAGGGCCATGGCAAACCCGGCACCAACAGTGAATATCAACTTGCGGGCAAGTAGGGCGTTGCTGGCTATCACGGCGGAAGGATGAAGCGGCGCGGGCAGGAGTAAGCCATGTTAGCGCGGCGCGGGAGTGGGGCGTATGGGAATAACGTCTCAGTGGCCAGGCCGCGGCACCGCGTTAGAGGGGATGTCGCCCGAACACTACAGGTAGTAGTTTAGTAGCGGTATATCCCCCATATGTCTGGATTGCGATGGAATATCAGGATAATCTAATAAACACCAAGTAAAGAGTTCCCCTGGATGGACGGGCTTGGAGTAGAAAAAATCCACCCCTTTT